>CAMBHM010000132.1 GCA_945867185.1 Legionella genomosp. 1 | reverse complement strand
TGGTTCTGCATTACTGAATACGGCATCTACTTGCCCATTGGCTAGGCCGTAGAGCAAATCGTTCATGGTTAAATAAAATTTTAAGTTAATCTGAAAGTTATATTCCTTTAGAAGGAAGTATTTGAACATTAAGCCATGATAGAGGGTTCCGAGTCTAATGCCCACTCGTTTGTTTTTTAATTCCTCCATGGTATTGATGTTGGATTTTTTTTGGGCGATGAATTGTGCCTTACTGGGTAGGTAGGGCAAACTGAAGAGGATTGGGTTTTCAACACGTTGGGTGGGAATAATGAGTGCCGCAATAGCCAGATCAATTTTTCCGGAATTCAATGCATTGATCAGTTGACTGGCAATTACAGCCGTGAATTGACAGTCGGCCTTGATGCGTTTACAAATGTTTAACATGAGATCAATTTCAAATCCATAAAAATGGTTGTTGTGATCTGCCGCGGAAGAGAAGGGAGGATCATCACCAGACGTGCCAATCATGAGGGATACAGGGTAAGCAGCGGGTAAGAAAAACAGAACCAGCATAAGAAAGATCCATTTCATGATGCTATCCGAGAGGTGTATAGGAAGAAAAGATGCGCGCAGATATTGGCTGCGCGCAAGGGTCAGTCTTAGTTTTTAGGTGTTTCAGCTGTCTTAGAGGCATCAGCTGCGTTGTCAGCTGCTTTAGGGGCTTCAGTGCTGCCACCCATTTTTGCGCATTTTTTTGCCGATTTCATGATCATTGCAGGATTTTTGCAATTTTCTTTGTCTTTGCAAGTGTCAACACCATAGCAAGGTACTTTGTGAGCCCAAGCAGAAGTGACAGGAACGGCCACGAAAGCGATTGCTACAGCAGTTGCGATAGCACCGATTAGTTTATTCTTCATAAAAACTCCTTTTATGTAATGTAGTTATAATACCACTGGTTATCCTAGCACAACTTTAATAGGGTTACAATTTTTTGTGGCGGCTCAGTAACTCAAGAGTTCTAGACAAGGTACAAACACTTTTTAGGTCTTGTTGTTATCAGTTATCCAGCAGGGTAAAATCGTGTTGGTGTTCGCTAATGGTAGAGTTATAATGCGTCGTTTATATACCGTTTTATTGTATCTTTTTTCTCCTTTGTTAGTAGCGCGACTTCTTTGGAAAAGTATTTGGTTAACATCCTATCGACACCGCATGGGCGAGCGTTTTTATTGGGGGAAGCAACTAAAGACGCCTGTTGATATTTGGCTGCATGGTGTGTCTTTGGGGGAGGTGGTAGCAGCCACTCCTTTGGTTGAAGCATTGTTGGGGGAGTCTTATCGAGTTTTGATAACTTGTATGACACCAACTGGATCAGATTATATTCGTTCGCGATTTGGTGAGCGTGTGGCTCATCGTTATGTGCCCTATGATTTGCCTTGGTGTGTGCGGCGATTCTATAAAATCTATACTCCGCGCCTTGGGCTTATCATGGAAACGGAGCTTTGGCCTAATCTTATCTATGAAGCGGCCCGCTTTAAGGTCCCCTTATTACTCTTGAATGCCAGGTTATCAGATGGGGCCTTTAAGCAGTATCGATACGTTGATTTTATGTTCAAGCCTATCTTGAACCAATTGATGGTTATTTTGGCACAGAGCAAGAACGATGCTGAGCGATTTCGTATGCTAGGAGCTATGCGGGTAGAAGTATTGGGAAATATGAAATTCGATGTGTCTGTCCCGAGCTTGGGAGACAAGGCCGCGTGTTTTCATTGGAAAGAGGCCTGGGGCGTATCACGTCCGGTTCTGATGCTTGCCAGCACCCATGAGAATGAGGAGCAGCAGATCTTGTCTTGCCTTGATCAATTAAAAGTAACGATCCCAGATCTATTGGTACTGATAGCGCCTCGACATCCTGAACGATTCCAGACAGTGCTGCAATTGTCTGAACGGTTGGGCTTTAAAACAGGACGTCGTAGTCAACCGAGTACTATTGAAGAAACCATGGAGGTGATGATTATAGATACCTTGGGCGAACTACTTGATTTTTATCAGGTGAGTGATTACGCCTTTGTAGGGGGGAGTCTGGTTCCTATTGGCGGGCATAATGTATTAGAGCCGATTGCAGTGCAAGTACCTGTACTGTGTGGTCCTTATATGCAAAATTCGAAATCGATTTGTGAAGCATTGTGCGAACAAGGTGCGTTGCAGAAAGTGGAGACGGCAGATGAACTGATGCGTGCATTGAGCGTGATGCATCAAGAGGTGACGGTGCGTATCAAACAAATAGCCGCCGCATCTGCCGTACTTCAAGCCAATCGAGGAACCATAGCCAAATACCTTATCTATATTAATAAGGTATTAGGATCGCGATCCTCATTGGCTTGATCTTAGCTTCCTTGGTTTTGTCTCTCTTTGATTTCAGAGAGTGTTTTACAGTCAATGCAGAGAGTAGCCGTTGGTCGAGCCTCGAGGCGTCGCAATCCAATTTCTATGCCGCAGGCTTCGCAATATCCAAATTCGTCATCTCGAAGACGCTCTAAGGCATCTTCAATTTTCTTAATGAGTTTTCGTTCACGATCTCTAGTGCGCAGTTCTATGCTGAACTCTTCTTCTTGGCTGGCTCGATCGGAAGGATCAGGAAAATTAGCAGCTTCATCTTTCATATGCGTAACTGTTCTATCTACTTCTTCCATAAGAGATTGTCGCCAGGCCAGCAGGATTTTTTCGATATGAGCGAGTTGTTTTTCGTTCATATATGCTTCGCTTTCAGGATCCTGATAGGGGGCAATGCCCATGCTGCTAACCGCGTCATTTTTCACGTTATCATCACTCTTGTTAGTTAAACCCATAATAAAAGGGCTAGGTATATCAAAAAACAGGGTACTCATCAACTATAGCCCAAAAAAAACAAAATTGCGTATAAAAAGCTCATCTTTTTCGACCGCCAGAGATCCTATCTTGTCCTGCCATGTCTTGCCAGCATTGTGTCTGTTGATAGCCTCTTTGATGCAGTAGTGTTAAAACAGCTTTCTTTTGTTGAAAGCCATGTTCTAATAATAACAGCCCATCAGTAGAGAGATAGTCGTAGCTTTGATCGATGAGTGTGGTGAGATCGTCTAATCCTTGAGGACCACTGATTAAGGCGTGCGGTGGTTCAAAACGTAGGTCGCCTTCTTTAAGATGTGGATCGTCCGTTGCAATGTAGGGTGGATTTGAAACGATCAGATCAAAGAATTGCTTGGGAATGGATTGAAACCAATCGGATTGCATTAAGCATACATTGGAGAGTCCGAGCTGTTTACGATTGTGTTGTGCTATGTGTAGTGCTTCTGGATCAGAGTCAACAGCAAGAATTTTCCAATGCGGGCGTTCAGTGGCAAGGGCCATTGCAATAGCGCCGCTTCCTGTACCTAGATCAAGTACGGAGAGTGTAGCAGTCGGATCCAACAGTATCAGTGCGCGCTCGATCAGTAGTTCTGTGTCTGATCTTGGGATGAGGGTCGCGCTTGAAATACGAAGCGGCAATGACCAAAATTCACGTTCCCCTGTGAGATAGGCGATGGGCATGCCGGTATGGCGAGAGGCAAGGAGTCGTTGAAAGTGGTCGGTTTCAATTGTATTCAGTAATTGTTCTGGGTAGGTGTATAAATAAGCACGAGAGCGACCGAGCGTATGGGCCAATAAAATCTCGGCATCCAGGGTTGCTGAGGGGCTGGTTATGTTTAGATAAGCGCGTGCTTCAGTAAGGGCTTGTTTGATATCAGTCATGCGCGGTTCCTAATTCAGCAAGCAATTCAGCATGATATTCGCGTTTTAATGCGTCAATGATAGGGGTCAAATGGCCCTCCATGACGTCATTGAGTTGGTATAACGTCAGATTAATCCGGTGATCGGTTAGGCGTCCTTGAGGAAAATTATAGGTGCGAATATGTTCAGAGCGATCGCCACTTCCAACCAAGGATTTTCGAGTTTGTGCTTGTTGCTGCTGTTGTTTACTTCGTTCGGCATCCAGTAATTTTGTTTTTAATAAAGACATCGCTTTGGCACGATTTTTGTGTTGAGATCGTTCATCTTGACATTCAACCACCACACCCGTTGGCAAATGGGTAATACGAATGGCCGAGTCCGTTTTATTCACATGTTGCCCACCAGCGCCTGAAGAACGGTAGGTATCGATGCGTAGATCATCGCTGTTGATGAGGATTTCATCGATGTCGTCCACTTCAGGCATGATGGCAATCGTGCAAGCCGAGGTATGAACTCGACCTTGAGACTCCGTATCGGGCACACGCTGTACGCGATGGGTTCCCGACTCAAATTTTAATTGCGCATAGACGCCTTGCCCAAGAATTCGGGCAATAACTTCTTTAAACCCCCCATGCTCGCCTGGGCTGGCACTGACGATTTCGAGCAACCATCCTTGTGTTTCTGCAAATCGACTGTACATACGGAATAGATCGCCTGCAAAAATGGCTGCCTCATCACCACCTGTGCCGGCACGAACTTCTAAAAAAATATTGCGATCATCATCTTTGTCCTTGGGAATCAAATGAATGTGTAGGGCGTCATCTAGGGACTGTACGAGACGTTGTGCTTCTTCGACTTCGAGTGCAGCCATGTCAGCTAATTCTTTATCATCGGAAGACAGGCACTCTTGCAGAGCATTGACGTTGGCTACTGCATTCAAATAGTGATCATAACAATTTGCGACAGGCTCAAGCTGGGCATATTCTTTAGAGAGTGATCTGAATTGATCTT
>CAMBHM010000131.1 GCA_945867185.1 Legionella genomosp. 1 | reverse complement strand
TGTGCGCGTCCTTCAAACACAAGCGACAACAATAACATAGGAAAGCAAGCAACAAATGCCCCCCAGACCACGAGAGAAAACACATTCCCATGACTTGCTTTCTTGGTGATCAAATTTCCCACTCCCCATGTCGCTGCTGCACATAAGATACATATAAATCCAAGCAATGAAATAGTGTTGTCCAAGTGGAACGCCACCAACCCAATCCCAGAAAAAGCACAAAGCGCGCCCAATATTTGCCAAACAGTTGGCTTCTCTTTCAGAAAAACAGCAGCAAACCCCATGCTAAAAAAGATTTGAACTTGTACAATCAAGGACGCCATGCCGGGTGTCATCCCCACGTGCAGTCCCATAAATAAAAATGCAAATTGCAGTGCAAACATGATGAGTCCGTACGCTACAACTAATTTAAATGACACCGCCGGGGGTTTGACAAAAATAATCACAGGAAGACTTGCTAACAAAAATCGCAATGCGCATAAAAACAATGGGGGGAACTCCTGTAAACCCAAGCTCAAAAATATAAAGTTAAGCCCCCAGACCACCGCAACCAACAACGCCAAAAAAATATGTGCCATCGGCATGGTTTTCACGACCCCACCCCTTCTATACAAACAGATTCGGCGGTGATAACAAAGCACTGATGGATACGCTTGTTTCTTTTAAAATCAAGATCAATCGTCTCTACACTGATATCACGCACAGTATAATCTGACATCACAGCAGGTGATAATTTAAATTGCCGGGAGTTGGTAGAGAAATACAAGACACCGCCCGGGTACAACAAGGCCATGGCAGACCGAATCAGTGGATCATGATCGCGTTTGAGATCCAACGAATCGCCCATGCGTTTTGAATTAGAAAAACTGGGCGGATCTAAAAAAATAACATCGAAACGATCTCTTGTTTTTTTAAGCCAGGTGGTGCAATCATCCTGTACAAATTGGTGATTAGAAAGCGCCAATCCATTCAATTTAAAGTTATCCTCAGCCCAAGTAAGATAGGTTTTAGACAAATCAACATTCGTCGTCATGGCCCCAGAGAGGGCGGCATGAACACTGGCGGTGCCTGTATAGGAAAAACAATTGAGAAAACGCGTTTTCGGGGGAAGTGCTGCAAATCGTAACCGTAACCGCCTGTGATCCAGAAACAAGCCCGTATCGAGATAGTCGTGCAAATTGACAATCAATTGTGCGCGTCCCTCTCGCACCACCATCGTTTGATTCTTTTGATCCATTTTTTGATATTGGCTGCTGCCTTTTTGTTGCTTGCGTTCTTTAATAATCAGTTCTTGCGAATTTAACCCCAATACTATACTGACCACTTGGCGCACTTCTAAACTGCGTTTTTCTACCTTATGCAAGGCGATCTCAGCGGGGGCTGCGTATTCTTGTAATACAACCTTATCGTTATACAAATCAATCGCATAGGCATACTCTGGCAAATCAGCGTCATACAATCGGTAACAGCTTATCTGTTCACGCTTCGCCCATTTTTGTAAATGAGCATGGTTTTTTTGTAATCGATTCAATAACATATGCGCCGCATCCGATAACTGCTCTCGTTCGGTCGATTTCAACTGATTCGTCGCATCGAGCGACATCGTATAGAGCTTACACTCCAACGGGCCATTGAAAAGGGTATACTGTTTCCGAGCACGAAGACCAGTGGCTTTTGCAAGCAACGAATTGGCCGTCAGGAGTGCGACCTGCCACCCTTGAAACCGGGTGTGCAACACATGGCCTAATGCCTGATATAATGGCACCAGTGCTGTGGGGTCGCCCAACCGTTCGCCATAGGGCGGATTACAAACAACAAGCCCTTGCTTTGCACTAGGAACTGACGCCGTCAAATCACTGATATAGAACTCAACAAGATGTGCGACTCCGGCTCGTTCTGCGTTTTCAGAAGCCGATGCCACCATCATCGGATCGTTGTCTCTTCCTTGTAGTCTAAACGGCAATGGTTTAGCAAGCGCACGTGCCTCTGTTTTAGCTTGCTCCCACCCTTCTGGCTGATGCAACACCCAGTGTTGAAAGGACTGATCGTCTCGAAAAAGACCAGGCGCCCTCTGTCCTGCCATCATGGCCGCTTCAATCACCAGTGTGCCTGCACCACAACAAGGATCGAGCAACGTATATCCTTCTTCTGACAATAGAGGCCAATTGGCTCTGATCAGGACGGCGGCGGCTGTATTTTCTTTTAATGGCGCAAGCCCTGCCTGCAACCGATACCCGCGTTGATGCAAACTATATCCCGTCAGATCAAAACTTACTGTAATAACATCATTTTTTAAATAAGCATGTAATCGTATTTGTGGCGCATCCCGAGCAACAACCGGACGCATGCCTTGCTTTAAGCGGCACTGATCAACCACCCCGTCTTTTACCACCTGGGCACCAAACAAGGTATTTCGAATCATAGGAGAACTCCCATGAAACTCAACAGATAAGGTCTTGTCAGCCAAAAATACAGTTTCCCAAGCAAACGCATGACACAATTGATACAACGCTTCTTGATTGGGTGCATCCCCGCTAAAAAGAATCAGCTGTACCCGATTGGCCAATCGAGACCATAAGCAAAGGTGATAGATAATAGACAAACTAGCCGACCCATACACCCCTTGCGGACTGACACGCGTCACTTGCAACTGTAAAGCGCGAAGCTCCTCTTCTAAGAGATATTCCATCCCTTTCGGGCAGCTCACAAATAATTCATAGTTCATTTTGAACATAGACCCTTATATATCGAAAAAGGGCCTTTTTTGCACCCGTGGAGGGCTCTTTATCAGCCTCTGCAATCGCTTTCTTAATCAATTGACGCAATCGAACATGATCGTCTGGATTATAATGCGCAATAAACGCGGTCAATGCGTCACTCCCTTCTTTCATCAAACGTGATCGCCACACTTCTACCTCATGGAAATCAACCGTGATGGCACTGTCTCTCTCGAGTAACTGCTGATAAGCCGATAAGAGCCGATCACACTCGTCCCCTCGCATCAATTTACCGATCAACTGTGCTTGACGTCTGATGGCCCCATGGCTTTTTAAGTGTTTGGCCTCTACAACAGCCTGCCTCAAACGGGGGGACAAAGGCAGTGTGTCTAATTTTTCTAAGCTCAACGCAATCAACTTAACACCAATTTTTTGTATCGAATCAGCCTCGCGCTTTCTCTCGGATTTGCTTTTTTGATCATCCATTGGAAGGCAACGATAAAGCTTCCTGAATGACTTCAGGCGCATGTATAGCTCGTCTGGTTTGCAAATACGTGCGACCAATGGCGATAAAATTATAGAGCAGAATCACCAGCAACAATGAATGTAACCACGAGATGGTCAGATGACTAAACAGCGGCAACGTGATGCCAACACCCACACACCCGGCCAAACTCAATATCAATGTTTTTTTCAAAGGAATTTTCCGTTGTTGCAAAAACACCAGGGTAGTCAAAGGTTGTTGCATAGCGCCCGCAGTCATCATGATGGGAAAAGCAACAAGAGGCGAGACACCTAACAAAAACAACACCCCTTGTATCATAGCAAACAGGCCAATACCAACGGAGGTCAAAGCACCACACAGAATCATCGCAAAAAATCCAAGTACCAGTCGCCAGGCGTGCAACGCCACCACGTCCCCATCCATACGAAGCAAATGCAATTGATGACAAAACAACAAGCTCATGATTAATAAAAAACAACCCATCATGGCCAGACGAATCGCCTGTTTACTCAGCCGACTAACGATAGCCCCGCCCAAGATGCCGCCGATACAAGTCCCCGTTACCAAGGTAAGAAGTGTCGTCAAATCAACCGAAATCCATTGCATAAAAAAGAGAGACTCTATCGTGCCAGGAATCACTTGCGCACCATTATTAACAGCAGGAAGTTCATCATCACGAAATGTATTGAAGAGTTTTGACATCGCTACATTCACGGCAAAACTACCTACCCCAATGGTATCTGCAATAAAAGCCACGATCCCACTGACGATAAGCTTGCCATAGTCCAGCACCGACAGTCGAACAGCTGGTTGTAAAATCCACTGGTAAAGCATGGCTATCGTACAAAATAGGCTTAAAACTAAGATACACACAGTGATAAGGGTAATGGCCATGCTGCTCTCAAAAGATAAGAAATAGAGGGTTTCGTAAAAAACCTCTATACTCTACCAAGTTTACATTAACGAAACATTAAGACCACCATGTTTAGATTACTTAAAGCGACCCTAGGCCTCTTTCTATTTTTTGCATCATCTCTTCATGCCGATCCCCTCTTACAAGACATGAATGGTCCTCTATTTAAACTCAAAGATCTGCGCGGAAAGTGGGTGTTTATTAATTATTGGGCCAGCTGGTGCAAGCCTTGCCTGCATGAGATCCCTATACTCAATCAGTTTTACGAAATGAATCGGCACCATAACCTCGCGCTCTTTGCCGTGAATTATGAGGGGCTTCCAAACGAGGCGCAGCTTGAATTGATTCATCGATTTCAAATCCACTACCCTTCCTTGGCTTACGATCCAGCCGATCCACTGCGGTTGGGAGAGATTCGAGGGGTGCCTGTGACCTTTATATTTAACCCACAAGGGCAACTACGTCATACTCTATTCGGTGAACAAACAAAAGAAACGCTACAAAGCTTCTTAACTGAGCGGACGCTGCGGAACCACGGTTGAAATAGCATGTTTATAGACCATCTGCGTCACCACACTTTTCAACATGATCACCTGATCATCAAAGTC
>CAMBHM010000130.1 GCA_945867185.1 Legionella genomosp. 1 | reverse complement strand
AGTTGCGATTTCTTCGATGGAATACCGCGTAGAGTTTAGAAAGGGAATGTTTTCTTTGTGATACATCGCTTCTACTTCCGAGATTTCTAGGCGACATTGCTCAGGTGAGGCGTATTGGCTATTGCGGCGACGTTCTGTACGAATGTGTTGTAAGCGCTCTATATCAATGGTTAAGCCAAATAGTTTTTTCTTATGGGGTTTTAGAGACTCTGGTAAGCGAAAGTCACAGAGATCCTCCTCGGTAAAGGGATAGTTCGCGGCAAGAATACCAAACTGCAGTGCCATGTATAAACAACTCGGTGTTTTCCCACAGCGAGACACACCAATTAAGATGATGTCTGCCTTATCATAATCGCGCGTTTTGATGCCATCATCATGCTCTAAAGTGTAGTTGACCGCATCAATCCGATGATTATAGGACTTGAAATCAGCAACACCATGGGTGCGTCCAACGGTATAGGAAGATTTGGTCTGCAATTCTTTTTCAAGCGGTGCTAAAAAAGTACTGAAGAGATCAAACACACAGGCTTTTGATTGTTTGATCCGTTCATTGATATCGGGATTGACCATGGTCATGAAGACCAGCGGGCAACTCCCTGTTTCATCAACAGAACGATTCAACTGTAGAATGAATGCATCTACTTTTTCAAGAGAGTCTAAATAAGGAATCGTTTGTTTGTCGAACTCAATGTTTTCAAATTGCGTGAGCAGGCTATGTGCCAGGGACTCAGCGGTGATGCCAGTGCCGTCGGAGATGATGTAGACAAAGCGTTTCATGTTATATGTTTCATTTCAATACTCCATAAAGGGCGAAATGAAGTACGGATGCTGTTTTATGCTGAATATGATTTTACCTGTTTTAAAAAATTTCCGCGAGCAGATTTATCAATTTTTTCCTTCACGTCGAGACGCGACCATGGAATGGCTTCCTCTCGATACTCTAAATCGAGCACTTGGCAATAATGTCTCTATCTGCTATGGTCTTTTCATCAGAATCCAAGGAGGGATGATATGGAAGATGATCGGTTTCAAAAGCACCACGTGTTGTATGTAGTGGGATTGTTGTCGTTGTTGTTGGGCTTAGGTTCGTTGGCGTTCGGGTTGTTTCTGTTGCCCCATTTGTGGTTCGGATATCAGTATGACACACCCGAATTTATTATGTTTTGGCAGGAGTGGATGCGAGTAGAGTGGGGCTATACGAGCGCTGATGCCGCCAAAGTGATTCTATTCACCTTCTTTGGCAGTGCTGTGTTATGTGGGTTGGTTGCGTATGTATCGTCTAGTCGAATTGATAAGGATATTTTTAAAGACAAAGAGCCGCTCTCAGAGACAGCCTCTTCTTTTTTGAAGCCCTCTACGCGAGAATCGATGGGGCTTGGTTTGAAAATTTTATTGATCATGGTGCTTGTGTTTGGTCTGGCGGCGGGATTTGAATGGTTGATAGCGAGCTCCCCGCCGCCCGCTGAGATATTTGTACAGTAAGGAGTGATAATGTGTTTTTTTAAGCGGTTTAAAATCAATCGATTGAATAAAAAATTACGCGCCTTCCAATCCGCTCGGGTGCATAATCCCCCAGGGGAAGAGGCGTTGAAAAAAGAGTTGGCTTGTTATATGAAGCTAGCTGGGTTGTATCACGGGTTGATTGGACACAAAAAATATCCGTTTGCTAGAGAGCTCTGGTTGGAATCTTATCGGGGAGCTGCAAGTATTGATGATCCAGAATCGTTGTTTGTTTTTGGGAAACAAATGCTAGAAGAAGGCAAGTTTCGAGCAGCACTACAAGCAGAAGGCCTTTTTGCAAGCCCCAGTAATGAGCGTCAATCGAATCAATTGTTTGAAGAAGCGCATGCGTATTTGTTAGCGGCTGAAAAATTGAAACACATTCAAGCCAAACGGTTGCGAGGACTTGCCTATATCAATGGTTGGGGTGTTCCTGCCGACAAAGAGCAAGGGTTTGAATGGGTGGTGGAGAGCATTGAGCAAGAGAACAGTTGGGACAAAGTCCCTCAAATTTTTGCTTCGTTGGGGCTCAATAAACCTGAATTTTTTTCAGCCTTGGCGCAACGGCGACATCCTGCTACTGGCTAGCAGTGTCATCCGGTTTCTTTTCATCGGTTGCTTTGGCGGCAGGTTTTTTCTTCGGTTTGGCTTCAGAAGCCACCGTTGTTTCAGTTTCTTCGGATGTCGCGCGTTTTTCTTTATAGCTCGCCATGATTTCAAAAACGCTGGTTTTGATGTCCTGAAACAGTTTGCCTGTGATGTCGCCGAGCTCTTTTAGATCAGGCAACTTGGATTTAAAATCACTCATGTTGTGCTCCCTAAGTAATCTGTACCTTTACAGTATAGACTGTTCTTTAGAATTATGTGATGCCTATAAAAACCTGTGTTAGACTATCAAGATCATTACTCATAAGCCTCCCTCATGTTGGAAAGTGACCGTTTAGTCAGTGTACAACCTGTTACTGTGTCTGAAGATCTCCTGGATCGTGCCATACGTCCTTTGTGTTTGAATGAATACATTGGGCAGGATGAGGTGCGGTTGCAGTTGCAGCTTTTTATTGAGGCAGCGTTAAAACGTGGTGAACCGTTAGACCATGTGCTGGTGTTTGGGCCGCCTGGGCTTGGAAAAACCACGCTTGCTTATATCATTGCTCATGAAATGGGGGTGAATTTGCGTCAAACATCGGGGCCTGTATTGGAGCGCGCAGGAGATGTTGCGGCGATGTTAACCAATTTGCAAGAAAATGATGTATTATTCATCGATGAGATTCATCGCTTAAGTCCGGTGATCGAAGAAATTTTGTACCCGGCGATGGAAGATTACAAACTGGACATCATGATAGGCGAGGGCCCTTCAGCGCGATCGATTAAATTGGAGTTACCGCCTTTTACATTGATTGGGGCGACCACGCGGGCGGGATCTCTCACTTCGCCTTTGCGCGATCGATTTGGGATTGTGCAACGCCTTGAATTTTATTCGGTGGAGGCGTTGACGCAAATTGTGACGCGATCAGCGCGACTTTTGAAAGTCTCAACGCACCCAGAGGGGGCTCGAGAAATTGCATTGCGTGCTCGAGGCACGCCAAGAATTGCGAATCGACTGCTGCGTCGGGTACGAGACTATGCAGAAGTCAAAGGGGATGGAACCATCACGCATGAGGTCGCGCGGTTGGCGTTAAATATGTTGAGTGTCGATCATCATGGGTTTGATGTGATGGATAGAAAATTGCTGTTGGCTGTGATTGAACGCTTCGCAGGGGGCCCTGTTGGGGTTGATAGCATTGCTGCAGCCATTGGCGAAGAGCGAGGAACCATTGAGGATGTGCTCGAGCCCTTTTTAATACAACAAGGATTTTTGATGCGTACTGCTCGAGGGCGTGTAGCGACGCCATTGGCGTATCAGCATTTTGGAATTGCAATGTGTGTGGAATCATCAGTGTCATAAAGGAGAGTTGCATGGAAAGTCATGCCAGTGTTTTGGGGTATTTTTGGCAAGCAGGCCTTGTTGTAAAAGGGGTCTTGTTGATTTTATTGATATGCTCAGTGGTTTCTTGGACGTTGATTTTGCAACGTGCTTGGTATTTTAATCGAAAAAAACAAGAGTATGAGGCGTTTAATAGCCGGTTTTGGGAAAGTTCAGATTTGGGCAAACTGTATGCGGATGTCGATGGGAATGGATTTGAAAAACAGGGGCTCGCTGCTATTTTTCATGCGGGGTTTAAAGAGTTTGTGCGTGTTCGTAAGCAAGGTCGTATTGAACTTGAACCGATTCAACGGGTGATGCAAATCAGCCATGCCAAAGAGGCGGAAGCTTTAGAACAACATTTACCTTTGTTTGCATCGGTAGGTTCTTTGGCGCCCTATGTGGGTCTTTTTGGCACCGTTTGGGGGATTATGGCGTCTTTTCAAGCGCTCGGTCATGCGCAGCAAGCGACCATCGCCATGGTGGCGCCAGGGATTTCGGAAGCGTTGGTGGCCACAGCCTTGGGTCTTTTTACTGCGATTCCTGCGGTGGTTGCCTTTAATCGGTATACGACCCGGGCAAATGGACTATTAGATCGATATGATTTATTTCAGGAAGAATTGGTGGCATTGATATCAGAACAAACTGTTCCAAGAGGGTAAGTGGATGTTAAGAAAAAAGGCTACTCGTAAAAAACCCATTGCTGAAATTAATGTAGTACCTTACATCGACGTGATGCTAGTGCTACTGGTCATTTTTATGATCACAGCCCCGATTTTAACGCAAGGGGTGACGGTGGATTTGCCAAAGGCCGCAGCTCAATCCTTGAAGTCCTCTGATAGGGAACCCATCATTGTTTCTGTGAATCGAGAGGGTTTGTACTTTTTGAATATTTATTCTAATCCCAGTGCGCCCCTTGATGCGCATACTTTATTGGTTCGCGTGGCAGCAGAATTGGAATTGGCACGAATCTCTCATGAGGCAGTGAATGTATTGGTGAAAGGGGATGAGGGGGTCTCCTATGGGAAAGTTGTGGCCGCGATGAGTTTATTGAAGCAAGCAGGGGCTGAGCAAGTGGGCCTGCTGACTGATTCCACTTCGGAGAATCAGGGATGATAGATTTGATGAATTATAAAAATGCATGTATCGCAGCCATTCTCTTGCATGCATTGCTGGCTTTTTTATTATTGTTTGAATCGACGACGGATCATCCGGCGATGGTAGCAGGCGCACTGCCCAAGGCATCTGTTGCCGAATCATCCGTTCAAGAAGAAGCGCCAGCCATCCAGGCAGTCAGCGTGGATCAAGCAGAAATTTCAAAGGCTGTCGATCGCTT
>CAMBHM010000129.1 GCA_945867185.1 Legionella genomosp. 1 | reverse complement strand
ACGTGTTGCTAATTTTTGGGATTGATTTACCTGAAGAGGCCTACGTACCTTACAGATACATAGACAGATCTGCGTTTTTTACACCTGTGAGACGGGAAACTACTGTAGAAGAGACATCGTGCGCTATGATAGGTCCTGGACAAATTTAGACATCACAAACCCACCCAACAAATGAACTGGTGTGTAGGGGCCACTTGATCATCGCCTAAAGCTGAGTTTCTCTTGCCCCTAGTGGAGGGGGGAATTCAGGACCGCCTCTGTGATCAGTTTATTCAGTAATAAGATCAACCAGTTGGTCATTTTCACTTGCGAATCATTATCAACTTAGCTAACGTATGGTTACTCAAAAATTGTAGCAGGTGTCCATGAGTGTTCGACTCACAGATTTAAAAGATATGCTCCATCAAAGTTCACGGGAGATGGACGAAGCTTTTCTTGTCTTTGCCATCAAAGTAAGACCAAGGGTTGAAAAACGAAGGCCTTTAAATTTTTTTCAGAGGGTGACGCGCGAAATTGAGAAGATCTTATGTCCCCGCTCCATCGAGAGGATTAATCACTCGATTCGCACCTTATATGCTTTGCGAGAGAAAGGCGTTCTTGCTGTTTGGGATGATATTCAAGAAGTTATTTGCAAGGAGGCACAAAAAATGCCAGAGAACTTGTCGGCGAACCAGGCCTTGGAAGCTGCCAAAACGATGGTGCTAGATATGAAATCGCTTGTCTTATATTTAGCCGATCAAATTGAAAAAATTGATTTGCATCATGAATTGTCCCACAAAATAGTCCTAGCCATGAGAATAGCCATCCCATCTGAGCGACTTTTTTCCCCGGCCTTTTTCTCGGAGCTCACAAAAACGCCAAGAAAAAAATTAGCGTCTGAGCTCCCAAGAAGACCGAAGACGAGATGATCTAAAGCCACTTGCTAATGATGCATGCTATCATCAATAGTAGTAATAGCATCATCGAGTCCCGCATTGACCACTGATTCAACTATTGCTTTAAACATCCCGAAATCTCCAAGACGTGATGCATCTGAGTCTTTTACAGTAGGGGAGACAGCAAAATAGGCGTTTCTGGTTAATGTCAATTGAGCTTGAGCAAATGTATCCTCAGGGTCCAGCCTTAACGCTGCGTTAAAATCCATCATTGCCAGCTCCAAGTGCCCATCTCTTCGGAGCAACTCCCCTCGCCACGCCAATGTAAAGGAATCATCGGGGGTAATTTCTAAGGACAGGTTATAATCCTGCATTGCCAGTTTATAATCTTGAGCTTTATCATCTGAAGGTCGATCAAGTAGGATCGTCCCACGACGACTCAAAGCATAAGAATCTCTATCTAACGTGGTTAATATTTGATTAAAATCAGCTAATGCCTCCTCAAAGCGACACAAATTACGATAAGCCTCACCTCTATAACTCAAAGCACCCTCGTGCATTGGACGCATACGTAAAGTTATCTCAAAATCTAGAATAGATTCATCAAATTGTCCTGATTGTAACTTAGCAAGCCCGCGAGAAAGATAAGCCATGGGGTTATCTGTTATGGTTTCTAATGCTTTATTAAAATGCGACAATGCTTCTGATAGAAGACGAGTCTTTCGCAGAGATTCTGCCAGAAACAAATGAGCTTCAGCCAAGTGTTCATCGTTGGCTATTACCTCCTTATAAAGATAAATGGCTGTTTTAAATTCTTTAGCCATATAAGCTTGATATGCGAGTTGAAGTACGGAATGTGGCACAGTTTGCTCCCCATAAAAAGGAAAATATTGTATCATGATGCGCCGCATTAAATCATGGCGATATGGAAAAAAGCAAGAAACGCCGTGTGGATAGGTGGTGTGATATTGAGCCTGATGGGCAGTATAGAACTGAAGAGGATACAAATTCTGGCTAAGTAGTCATGGGAAGAATATCATGCTGTCTTTTTTAAGGCGAAGTTGTGAAGCGAGTTGACGTCATCATCATCGGGGCAGGTGCCGCAGGCCTTTTTTGTGCCATTGAGGCGGGTTGTCGTGGTCGACGTGTTTTGGTGCTTGACTCTGCGAACAAGGCTGGAAAAAAAATACTCATGTCAGGAGGCGGTCGTTGCAATTTCACTAACCTTGATATAGACCCACGATATTTTCTGTCCGCTAACGCGCACTTTTGTAAATCAGCCTTAGGTCGATTTGGTTCTGATGATTTCATTCAATTGGTGAAACGCCATAAGATTCCTTTTCACGAGAAATCACATGGGCAATTATTTTGCGATCACAAAGGAGGGGCGATTTTAACGATGCTCTTGTCGTGTTGTGAAGAGGCTAAGGTATCGATTCAACTAGATACAGTCGTCAATCATGTTAAGCAGGAGGGTAGGGGTTTTGTACTGATCCTAAACACAGGGGAACGCTTATCTTGTCAATCTTTGGTCATTGCAACTGGTGGATTGTCCATACCAACGCTAGGCGCATCGCCCTATGGCTATCAACTGGCAGCACAATTTGGTCTACCTATCCTCCCGACTCGCCCAGGACTGGTACCTTTTACCCTACACCCTGAAGATAAAACTCGGTTTTCAAGGTTATCTGGGGTTTCAGTGGCAAGCGAGGTCTCTTGCAATCAACAAACATTTGCTTTGGATTTATTATTCACTCATCGGGGTTTAAGTGGCCCTGCTATCTTACAAATTTCATCCTATTGGACGCCGGGAGATGTTTTAACCATTAATTTGGATCCCAATAATACCTCTTTGCAGGATATTCCAACCTTAAAGCAAGAGAAATCACGACTCTCACATTGCTTCTCGAGCACACTTCCAAAACGAGTGATACAAACCATGTTGACAGAGGATATGATGGATGCCAAATTACAAAATTTGTCGACAAAGAAGGTTCAAGATCTCATTAAAATGTTGCAACAATGGCAAATAAAACCTAATGCCACTGAGGGATATCGCACCGCAGAAGTGACCCTCGGTGGTGTAGATACCAGATCCCTTTCCTCAAAAACGATGGAGGTTAAGTCGGTTCCTGGACTCTATTTTATTGGAGAAGTGCTTGATGTGACTGGATGGTTGGGTGGTTATAATTTTCAGTGGGCCTGGTCATCGGGATGGGCTGCAGGACAAGTCGTTTGACAATAGATACAATTGGTTTCTTGTTTACTACATTACGCCTTTGGGTCTTGGGGTTTTTTATCATGAGTCCACGTTATGATGCAGGTTAGCTCGTTGCAAAGATGCCCAAGCAGATCTAGCCCACTTATCCATCCGGGAGCGGAGGCGCCACCTGAAGTTATGCTTCCGAGGATGAATCCTGTTTGCAAAAGATTGGTTGCAACGGCGAGTGTTGAGGTTGAAAACGAAGGGGCTTCTTGTAAGCTAATCAGGGTGAGCGCGTGTGTCACCAAGTCTAGCGCCACCTCTGCAAATTTTGTGTCAGGATTCGTTTGTAGACGGAAAAGCGTATATCCCACTGCCACCAGATTCATAAGTTGCACAGTCATATGCTTGGGTTTTGTAAAAAAAAACATAACACCCCTTGTTTCGTTATAAAGGCTATTAGAGATCGCGCGTGCATAGCTTATACGATTCTTAAGAAGAAAAAGAGGCGCATGCAGACACATTTTATTTTAATTTGAGAAGAATATATAAGACGGATGTAAGAAGTCAAGGGAGTATTTTTTAAGAAGTGTACTGATTCCTCCTGCAAAACGGGTAGGATCGGGTATTTGATGGGGAATACCTGTGATCGCTTCGATCATTGCGACGACCCTGGGATGTTGAATTGCTGCATTGATATCTCGTAATATGTTGGATGAGGGGGGTTTATTGATGCGTATTGTGCCTATTCCTGCGTTTCTAGACAATTATATATGGGCTATTGTGGATGATGAACTGTGTGTTTTTGACTGTGTCGATCCGGGAGATGCTGTACCCGTATGCCATTTTGCAAGGACACAACAGCTGGATCTCAGAGCGGTTTTATTGACTCATCATCACTTGGATCATATCGGTGGGGTTTCAAAATTGTTGGAGGCGTTTCCTCATCGAGTGGTATATGGCCCTCATGATGCTCGTATGGGCTGTGTGACACATCCGGTAGGCGGGAATCAGATCTTAGCATTGGGCGTTTATTCATTTCATATTCTCAACACGCCAGGTCATACAGCTACACATATCAGCTATTATGAACCAGAGGAGGGCTGGTTGTTTTGTGGGGACACTTTGTTTTCAGCAGGGTGTGGTCGGGTTTTTGATGGGACAATGGAGCAGCTACACCACTCTGTGGGGATGTTCAAGCAGCTACCACCCCACACAAAAGTATATTGTGCGCATGAATATACACGACAAAATCTGCAATTTGCGAAGACAGTAGAGCCTACGAATCAAGCGGTGCTGAGTTATCTCGAGAAACAAAACGAGCTGAAGTCCTTTTGTTCATTGCCCTCAACAGTGGCATTGGAGCGCTCAATTAATCCTTTTTTACGAACAGACATACCAGAAGTCATTCGTTTTGCAACACAACATGGGGCCGTTTCTTTAGAGTCTTTAGAGGTATTTGAAATATTAAGACATCAGAAGGATGTATTTTAGATAGATTTATGCCCCCCTTTCTTTAAAATGAGTTAAAGTATCGTCACTTCATTGACTGGATAGCGTGCATGAGCAAGGCTCTTTTTAAATCGGTTTCATTAGCCTCCCTGCAGCGGTTCCCGCTAATAAAAAAAACCGCCTAGAATAGGGGGTTGTAGGTGCATCGCAAAAAGATTTCTCGTAGACTATGCCCCAATGAGTAAGATTCACGGAACTATTGATTACTCGGAACAGCCCCCTCGCCCGCGCTAGGAACAC
>CAMBHM010000128.1 GCA_945867185.1 Legionella genomosp. 1 | reverse complement strand
GGTTGGTCGCCAAATAGGATAATTGACAGCCTTGGATGGGCTGAAGAATAATCTTGTCTCGATGTTGATGTCTATCAGCACCATCTAAAGGATCCCATTCCCGACGGATTAACCGATCCCCCATACAAAGATAAGCAATACGAGCAAGGGTGCTTTGCAGTACATTGGGGCCTACGTTGACAACCCCCCCTCTGGTAAACTCCACATAATCTGATTGGCCTATAAAAGGAGGGAAAACATGAAAATCCAGACTTCGAATGGGACGATCAACCGCTTGAAGGATCTCTCTTTCAAGGAGCAAGGTAGCCATTTGTAAAGTATTGAGGCGATCGGCGATGTCAGTGATCTTGTCTCGAGTTTCAAACGTATGGTGCATGACACCAGCGGTCATTGCAGCTAAGATCGAAAAAATCATCAAAGCGACCATCACTTCAATCAAGGTATATCCCAGTCTCTTCATTGCGGAGCCACTCGATAGGCGATGAGTGGATTTAGAAAAGGTCCCGCTTGTGTTTGACTTCGAACAATACGAATTTGTTGAACCGAATCAATCGATGTGTTGGTTACTGTGGCACGCCAATACCACTTTTCACCCAGGAGGGTCGTAGCTTCGGTGATCGTTTGATTCAAGTGTACGGGTAGTAAATTCAACTGAACGCTCGCAACGCCCTGCATCGCAACCCAATGACCTATTAGTTGATGCTTGATGTGATCAGTATGCGTCACGGATTGTGCAGTGGCTTTGATCAACGCGGATAAGGCGATGGCCACCACTGCCAAAGCAATCAAGACTTCCATTAAAGTGAATCCTTTTAGCGATCTCATGGCGCAGCCCGCACAGTGAGCACACCGTCCGCTGTTGCTGTAACCGTTGCAACCAGGTGATCTGGTTGTATCTTAAAATCCAACTGAAAAGCCGATAAATTGCCTACCGCGTTGACAAGGAGTTGCGGTTGTTCGGAACGGGCCTCATGAAACCAAATGACTGTGTGTGCTGGAAAGCGGTGATGAAAGACTGGCTGCTTCAGTACTTCCCAATGCGATGGCGGTTTTAAACGTAAGACCTGATAGCCTTTATTCGTGACTCGAACACCTAAAGTACTCGACTCAACCATGGCTTGATGTTGTACCAGTTTCACGAAATTTTTGAATTGTTCCGCTGCGATAAAGATCCGACGCTCACGCCCAAAATCTCCAAAGGCAAGCAATGCAAAGCTTAAAATAATACCAGCGATGACAACGACCACCATGATCTCTATAAGGGTAAAACCAGGACTATTCTTTCGGCGACTCATGAGGCTCCCAGTTCCCGAGTTCTGCATTGATTCCAGTGCCTCCCGGTTGTCCATCAGCACCATACGTAGAGATATCGACTTCCCCATGTTGGCCTGGGCTCAAGTACAAATAAGCTCGCCCCCAAGGATCAGTGGGTAGTGATCGTAAATAGTTCGACCAATTTCGGGGAGTAGGGCTGGTAGTGGGTTTATCAACCAACGCTTGCAAGCCTTGGTCTGTTGTGGGATAAAAACCATTATCCAGTTTATACAAATCAAGCGCATTTTGAATGGATAAAATATCTTGTTTGGCTTTTATTACCCGTGCTTCATCCGGTCTACTCATGATTTTTGGCACGACGATGGAAGCGAGAATGCCAAGAATGACGACGACCACCATGATTTCAATTAAAGAAAAACCCCGTTGTGAGTGGTTCATGTTGCTCCTAAGTCACCAGTTGTTCCATAGAAAAAATAGGCAGTAATGTTGCCAACACAATAAAAAGTACCACAGCACCCATGCAGAGGATAACCAGTGGTTCCAGCAGGGTCAAGGCCGTATCTATCAATCGTGCGACTTCTCGATCCAAATGGAGGGCCGCACGTGCCATCATCGAGGACAATTGCCCACTTTTCTCGCCACTTGCAATCAGGTGTAGGGTCATTGGTCTTAGAAATCCAGTTTCTTTTAAGGCAAGACTGATGTCGGCACCTTCTTTGACCCGAAGTGCTGCTTTTTCAAAAGCATGACGCATGACTTGATTGTTCAATAGATCGGAGGAGACTTGCATAGTTTCCAATACGCTAACCCCGGAGGCGAATAAAATACCAAAAGTATGGATATAGCGCGCCACATTCAATGTTTTTACAAGGTAAGCAAGAATAGGGAGTGAGAGTGCTGTTTGGTGCCATGTGAGTAATACGCGGGGGGTTTTTAAACCCCTTTTCACGGCAAATGCGATCAAAATCAATAATAAAAGGGCATAGAGGCCATAGGCTGTAAAAAAAGAACTGATCTGAATAAGTACGGTGGTCATCAGTGGTAATGCCTGGTCACTGGCAGCAAAGACATCGATGATTTTAGGAACCACAAAGGCTAATAAAAAAGCGATGATGGCTGTAGAAACCACGATCATCAAGGTAGGATAAATGAAAGCCTGTTGTATTTTTTGGCGAATAAGTTGTTGATTTTCCGTATAGTCGGCCAATTTTTCTAAAACAAGATCCAGGTGTCCAGTTTGTTCTCCAGCTGCGACCGTTGCACGATATAGCTTAGGAAAAACCAAAGGATAGTCGGCTAAGGCCTGCGCCAATGCATAGCCTTCTCGCACTTTTTGACGTACTCCGATGAGTAAGCGACGTGCTTTTTCATGATCAGTTTGTTCCGCAACACCCTGTAACGCCTCTTCTACAGGAATACCTGCTGACAATAATGTGGCCAATTGTCTGGTCAGTAAGGCAAGGTTATCGGAGGAGAGCGTGTCTTTTTTGCGCGAAAGGAGTGGTTTTTTAATAGCCTCAAGGGCGGTTGGGATCAAGTGCTGTTCGCGTAAGAGCTGGCGCGCTTGTCTGTCGGAGTCGGCTTCAATCACGCCTTTGCAGGATGCGCCTGAAGGTTTTAGTGCTTGGTATTGGTATGCACCCATGAATAAGTCTTTGTAATGAATGAGCGATGATTTTTGAGTGTAATGCATTAGGAATCATAAGTCACTTGAGGTAAACTGTGTCTCGCTCAGCACAGAATTTTTAGGGAGATAAGGATGAGTAAGAGCGTTTTACTGTCGGCAATTGAAGAACATGAAGCTAGATTCATTGACTTACGTTTTACAGATACCATTGGCAAGGAACAGCACATCACCATTCCAGTATCAGCTGTAGATGATGATTTTCTTGAAAATGGAAAGATGATCGATGGATCGTCCTTCAAAGGATGGCAAAAAATACATCAATCCGATCTGGCTTTGATCCCCGATTTGTCCAGTATTCACCTCGATCCTTTTTACCAAGACAGTACCCTTTTCATTCGTTGTAATGTCGTTGATCCCCAAACCATGTTGGGATATGAACGCGACCCTCGTTCTCTTGCGCAACGTGCAGAAGTGTATCTACAATCAACAGGTATCGCGGATGAGGTCTTATTTGGACCTGAACCTGAATTCTTCATCTTTGATGATGTGCGTTGGGAGACAGACATCAGTGGATCTTTTTATAAGATTGACTCCGAAGAAGCGCAATGGAATTCTGGTAAACGTATGGATGGAGGCAATACGGGCCATCGTCCTGGTCTGAAGGGAGGCTATTTCCCTGTGCCACCTGTTGATTCCTCGCAAGATCTTCGCTCAGCCATTTGTCAAACGCTTGAGGCATTGGGGATTCCAGTGGAAGCACACCATCATGAAGTTGCAACGGCCAACCAATGCGAAGTGGCAACTCGATTTAACCGATTAACAAAAAAAGCAGACGAAATTCAAATATTAAAATATGTGGTCCATAATGTTGCTCATAATTATGGCAAAACAGCCACCTTCATGCCAAAACCATTGGTGGGTGATAATGGCAGCGGTATGCATTGTCATCAATCGCTTGTTAAAGAGGGCGTGAACTTATTTGCAGGGGACCAGTACGCAGGTCTCTCTGACACCGCTTTGTACTATATCGGTGGCATTGTAAAACACGCACGGGCATTAAATGCATTTACCAATCCGGCTACCAATAGCTACAAGCGTTTGGTGCCGGGATTTGAAGCGCCTGTATTGCTCGCTTACTCTGCCCGCAATCGATCAGCCGCGATTCGGATCCCGCATGTAAACGCTCCTCATGCGCGTCGTATTGAAGTCCGTTTTCCAGATCCTGCAGCCAATCCCTATTTGGCCTTTGCAGCGATGATGATGGCAGGATTAGACGGGATCCAGAAAAAAATACATCCGGGCGATCCCATGGACAAAGATCTCTATGATTTACCGCCAGAAGAGTTACTGGATGTTCCTACTGTATCGGGTTCGCTTGAAGAAGCCGTTTCAAGTTTACGAGCGGATCATGCGTTCTTATTACAAGGCGATGTGTTCAGTCGTGGGTTTATTAATAGTTATATTGCCTTACGGGAAGCAGATATTGCACAGGTAAGAAGTCTGGTGCATCCGTATGAATTTGAGTTGTATTACAGTAATTGATATGACGAAATCATTTTTTTTTGTAATGCTCCTGCTGTTATCGACAGACAGGTCCTTCGCAGATATGTCTGGGATCTACAAATGGACCGACTCGTCTGGCAGTGTGCATTTCAGCGACAAGCCTCATCCTGGTGCTGAAGAAATCACCCTACCTAAAACGCCAACCTATTCTGAACCGACCTTACCGAAACCATTACAGTTAACAGAAGCACCTACCACGACAGGATACAATTCCATTAGCATTGTACAACCTGACGATCAAGCGCTGCTTCGAAATACAGATGGTTCTGTTACGGTGATGGTTGCTACAAAGCCTCAGTTACAAGCCGGCGATAAAGTGCAAATTTTATTTGACGACAGGATCATTGGTACACCGCAAACATCGTTGGTTTTTTCTATTGAAGGAATGAA
>CAMBHM010000127.1 GCA_945867185.1 Legionella genomosp. 1 | reverse complement strand
CTGTGCTTCCAGTATCTGTTACTACTGGATTCCTGTTTGATTCCTGAGAGACTTATGGCAAAAGAAGAACATATTGAAATGCTTGGCACCGTGATTGATACCTTACCCAACACGATGTTTCGCGTTGAGCTTGAAAATGGTCATATTGTAACCGCTCATATTTCTGGTCGCATGCGTAAAAACTACATCCGTATTTTAACGGGCGATAAAGTAAAAGTAGAATTAACCCCTTATGATTTGACCAAAGGGCGTATTATTTTTCGTGATAAAAATTAGGCTCTCTTGGCGCTAGTGACCGGCTATCATCATCTCTCCAATCAGCACTGATCCACACCGGGTCGCTGAATTGGGGTTGCGATCGGTGCCCACTGCTTTGATGGAGCCCAACATATCTTTTAAATGGCCTGCGATAGTGATTCCTTCTACCGGATGCTGAATCTCTCCCTGCTCAATCCAAAATCCACTAGCGCCCCTAGAATAATCGCCTGTTAATAAATTCACGCCCTGCCCCATCAACTCGGTCACCAACAGTCCTCGTCCCATGCTTTTGATCATCTCATTGAGATCCCCTGTCGTTGGATCAATCGTTAAATTAAAAACCCCCCCACTGTTTCCTGTGGACTCTAGTCCTAATTTCCGGGCGGAATAACTACTCAATACATATTGCACTATCTTTCCGTCTTTGACCCAGACATTGGGTCGTGTCGATACCCCTTCCCCGTCAAATGCTGCACTGCCCAAGGCACCCAGCAAATGCGGTTGATCATACACTTGAATAAAATTTGGAAATAATGCTGATCCAATGGAATCCATCAAAAATGAATTTTTTCGATACAGATTAGATCCACTGATGGCACCGATAAATGATGAAAACAATCCTGAAGACACACGAGAAGAAAAGAGCACAGGTGCTTTTTGTGTCTGTATCGATCGTGCGCCTAATCGACTGACGGCCTTCTCCACTGCATGACGGGCTAATACATTCGGTGCGACCAACTGCTTCGGATCTCTTGTTGTCGTATAATCGTAATCTCGTTGCATCCCTTCGCCTTCTTTGGCAATCAAAGAACAACTTAAACCATGACGAGTACTGTTGATCACACCTAAAAAATCATGAGTGTTGGCAAGACCTTGTGAAAACATGTAAGTCGAGACACTCACTCCCTCAGAATTTGTAATACGAGGATCTAAGCCTAATGCCTCTTTCTCACATTGAATCCCCATTGCAATGGCTTCACTGGGAGAGAGGGGCCAAGGATAATAAAGCTTTAAATCTGGAAAATTTTGAGCCATCAAAGACTTATCTGCCAATCCAAAACACGGATCAGCCGCACTGACCAATGCAATATCCATAGCCGCTGACACCATGGCATCTAAAGCGCCCGACGACGTATCGGTACTACTCGCACTGCCTTTTTGATGACCTTTATAGACCGTGATACTGACGGCATTATCCTCACTGAACGCAAGCGTTTCTACCTCACCCATCCGCACATCAATGGCAAATCCAGTGTCTCGATTGATAGAAACCGCCGCATCGGTTGCACCCATTGTGCGTGCACGTGCCAACAGATCAATCATAATGGAAGACAATTCTTCAGTTGACTTCAGGGTGCCTCTATTGATATTTTGCGGTAATGTTTGCATTATTTATTCACCGGTTTGAACGAATGTCCTCAAGGATACTAGATTACGATGCCTAGTCAAACCATTACTCCTCGTGATTGGCTATGGATACGAGGATTCATGCTCTTAACGCTTTGTTTGATGTTATTTTCATCTACAACAGCGCTTGCCAACCTATGGAAAATAATCAATCCAGGCGTGGCTTATATGGATCTTCAAACCAAGCTGCTTACGCCCTGGTCTCATGTTCATGTTTTTCGCATTGATTTGACCGAGAATCAAATGGAGCTCTGGCTCGCAAAAACGCTCTTTAAAAAAAATGCGACGGTCGAAGACTTTGCGGTTAAAACCAATGCACTATTAGCTATAAATGGTGGGTTTTTTGACAAAAACGATCACCCCTTGGGGCTACGGATCAGTCATCAAGAACAACAGAGTCCCTTAAAAAACATCAGTTGGTGGGGGGTGTTTTATAATAAAGAAAACAAACCCTATCTTTCAAGCTTACAGCACTATCATCCCGAATCCGACATCGACTTTGCAATTCAAAGTGGTCCGAGGTTGCTCGTTCATGGTAGAATCCCGCCTTTAAAACCAGGCCTTGCGGAGCGCTCAGCCCTTGGGATTACACCAGAAGGACAAGTGATAATCGTAGTCACTGAGAATGCCCCGATGACCACCACCACGCTTGCAAAATTCTTACAACACCCCCCCCTCGCCTGTCGTGACGCTATCAATTTAGATGGTGGCAGCTCTAGCCAACTCTATGCTAATATGAAGGGGTTTAAACTGAACGTTCCTGGCTTTGCACCAGTCAGTGATGCCATTATTATTAAATCTAGAAGAAACAGTTGAAGCCTACTACGATGGCCTATTGCACTGACATTTAAGACTCAAAATATAGGATCGAAGACACCCTTAGCATCCACTATCTTTGTAGGGGCATTGATAGTTTTTAGTGTCACGATTCTCTGATACGCCTGCTCTATTCGGGCCCTATCAATTGCACCTGAGGTCACTAAACCGACTACGATGTCGATGACTTCAGAGGCTGTAATCTCACCCAATTGATTAGCAATGATCACCATGTCTGCGCCAGCATTGATAGTAAGGCATAAGGCTTCATCTAGTAAATAATGCGCACTGATTGCCTGCATTTGCAGATCATCACTGATAACCACACCATCAAATCCGATTTGTTGTCTTAAAATGCCCGTGATGATTGGATGAGACAACGTTGCAGGCAACTCATCCCAACCCCGATGGATCACATGCGCGGTCATCACCATTGTCCTTGGTAAAGTGTGATCGTTTAATAAGCGTTGATAAGGCACCAACTCGCTTGCTTGATAGCCCTCTGTGACATCCACAAACCCGTCATGCGTATCCCCCAAAGCACTGCCATGACCTGGAAAATGCTTATACGAGCACACAATCCCTTGTTGACTAAATGCAGTCACAAATTGCTTGGCAGCGCGTATCACTTGAACGGGATCTTTAGAAAAACTCCGTCCTCGTGCGCCAATGATGCCCTGATTTTGATGTAAGTTCAGATCAATCACAGGGGCAAAATTAAGATTAAAGCCGAGTTCGGAAAGCGTCTTTGCCATCTTGGTTGCTTCAGCGTATAAGGCCTTATCTGACAACAAAGCCTGTTGTTCGGGCGTCATCGTGCTCATGCAGCCCTTGATATGGCTCAGCCTATCGACAGCCCCCCCTTCATAATCTACCGCTATGAATAAAGGCAACTCCGTTGATTGGGTTGCCTGGTATCGTAACTCACGGGTTAAACGTTTTATCTGTGTGAGGTTTTTTAAATTCTTGTGTGGTGCCTTCGTAGCAAGATCGCTATCAAACAACAACACCCCTCCTAACCCCTCTTTTAGCCCAGTTACTATGGGGCTTGTCGAATCAACCTCACAGCCAGAAAACCCCATCACCAACATCCCTGCAATCTGCCGTCTTAACTGATCCATGTCATGCTGCCTTTGTTATTTTGGTTGTATAGGTGTAATGCTTTCCTTATTACACACGCAAGGGCCTGGCACATTGGGAGGCAGCGGCACACTTGCGAACTCCGTGGGATAGCACAAGGTAATATTCCAGGCTGTATCTTCTTTCCCAATGGTGACTGGAAGCCGCCAGGAATGACGTGCTGGATATATTTTTCCAACTTCCTGCTCCCAGAAAGATGGAGTGAAGGTGGCATTAAAGGACAATGATTCGCCAGGAGAACATACAAAAGGCACCCTATCCCAAACTTTGCCTTTAGGAGCGGTAACGGTCGCAAGGGGTGCGTTAGTAGGGCCAAGAATATTGACCGTCACGTTATAATTAGTCCAACAACTGTCTTTGACCAACGTGATATAACAAGGAAAAGAGTAGGCTTGTAATGAAAAGGCAAGTGTGACTATGATGAATAAAAATCGAAACATGATAAAACATCCTTGAAACATGAAAGTAAAAGTATATACCACTTAGGCTTTAAAATAGTACATTTTTGATTGCTTTTTTTTATCTTCATGTATACTCTTCTGCAAACGGAGAGGTGGCCGAGTGGTTGAAGGCGCACGCCTGGAAAGTGTGTATACGGTAAAACGTATCGAGGGTTCGAATCCCTCTCTCTCCGCCAAACACACTTCACTGATACTTTCTTACTAGATCTTGCTCGACTGAGGACTAAACAAGTAGTGACGACGCCAACACAAGTATCCAACACACCCCTTCCTGATGGCGAGTTTCGACGTGCCTTAAAAGACCGTCATGTGCAGCTCATTGCTTTGGGGGGGATTATTGGGTCCGGCTATTTTCTGGGTACAGGCGCGGTCGTTCATCAAGTCGGACCCGCTGTATTTCTAGCCTATATTTTGGGCGGCCTTATTATTTATCTCACCATGCTCTGCATGGGTGAACTGGCCGTTGCCATTCCTATTTCTGGTTCATTCATCAATTATACGGCTGATTTTATCTCGCCCTCGCTGGCCTGCGGGGTCGGCTGGTCCTATTGGATCAGTTGGGTGGCCTATATCCCTGCTGAATGTGTAGCGGGTGGCATCATCATGGAACACTTCACGGGTGTGCATGGCTATGTCTGGGCGGTTTGTTTTGGTTTTTTAATCACTTATATCAACATGTCTGAGGTGGGCACCTTCGGAGAAATTGAGTTCTGGCTTGCTTTAATAAAGATCCTTGCCCTATTCAGTTTTGTCAGTCTGTCTATCTTTATTTTTTTAGGCATGATCCATGGTCCACAACCA
>CAMBHM010000126.1 GCA_945867185.1 Legionella genomosp. 1 | reverse complement strand
TCAAAGGGCGGTGCATCAAAGCATTCAATCGGTTGACACACATACTCAACGACAGATGTATGCGCCTTGGCAGTTTCAATGGCATTCGGCTCTGCATCCAACCCAGTCACAGTAGCACCCAGTGAGGCCATCCCCTCGGATAAAATCCCACCCCCACAGCCCACATCCAATACACGACAGCCAGACAAAGAGAAGTGCTGTTGAATAAACTGCAAACGAATTGGATTGATATCATGGAGCGTTTTTAAAGGCCCTTCGGTATCCCACCATGCGCTCGCATGGTTAGAAAATTTCGCTATCTCTTTGTGATCAATTGTGCTGGTCATAAGGGCTCAACAAATCCAATGGCTTAAAAAAAGCCAATACATCGGGTTGGGTAATAAAACTGATATTATAAGGATGTTCTGCTAAAAGACCAGTAAAAAGGGATGTATCCCTGAATACCTGTGCGATGCGTCCTAGTAAAATCAGCTCTACTGAAGAAGACTTTGCCAGATGACACAACACTGCATGAATAAACGGCCGCCATTGTCGCGCATGGTAAGGCACTCGCCCCTGAGTGAAGACAAGCGACGCGTTCAATAATAAAAACCCTTTCTGTAACATCCCTTGAAACAATTGTGGAGCTGTTTGAACATAACGAGAGGTCTCCAATGCAGCAATGGCGTTTTGAGACAAATCTAAGGACAAATCACCACGCGCCACCAAAAGCATCTTCATGAAATGTCTAAGCGAGGTGGCTCGGTTCACAGCTACACTGAGCCCCGTCTTACTCCATAGAGATCCCACCCCTGCATCCCAAAAGGCATACCCATTTGCAGAAGCTGCCCGAGGATACGGGGATTCTCCTAACAATACATACCGAACAGAAGCCATTGGAACTCGAAAGGCTGCAAGCAGTGCACGAGCGCCTGGTAACCACTGATCATGCGTGTTCAACCAAGCAAGATAATTGGGATCCATGGTGGCCCATGCCTTGTTTAGAAGACCTTGCCAGTCTGGATGAACTTCGAATAAAAAATGTTGCATGCAACCTCTTCGTGTTTCAGAAAAAGCCAATCGGCATTAACCGGCGTCTCTTTTCCTTTTTAATCATGAGCTTTCGATGATGATGGTGATGAAATGAATGCGGCCCATCGTCAAGTATACTGGACTCTCCGTTTTCACTTTTCTTAACCGTGCTATTGTGTAAGTATAGATTCTTTTGATAGGTTCGTCCTGAATCTCTGTTGGAGTACCATAGCGCATCATGACTACAGACAACAAGACACCATTACCATTTTTACAGACCCATGAGGAGGCCATGGTGGCTATGGTACATAAGTGGTGTACTATCAACTCAGGTACCGATCATTTACCTGGGTTGCATCTCATGCATCAGGCCTTAAAAGAGGCCTTTCTGCCTTTGGCAGACAGCACAGAATCCCTCTCGTTTCCACCATTTGAAGCCCTTGATCTGTCAGGAAACACTGTCCTACAGACCGGGGGAGAGGCCCTGTTCATTCGTAAACGTCCTGAGCTCACTCGTCGCATTCTCCTATGTGGGCATATGGACACTGTTTATCCTGCAGCCCACCCCTTTCAAACCCTCACCCTCCTTGATAACAATCGATTAAATGGCCCTGGGGTTGCCGATATGAAAGGCGGACTTGTCATCCTGCTTCATGCTTTAAAAGCGTTCGAAACATCACCTGATGCCGAAAAAATAGGCTGGGATGTTTTCATCAATGCGGATGAAGAAATAGGCTCCCCATTGTCTTGCACCTGGCTAAACACACTGAAACAACACTACGAAGCCGCCCTGGTCTACGAACCCGCCCTAGATGCGTCAGGGACATTGGCTAAAAATAGAAAGGGCAGTGGCAAACTGACTGTGGTCGCCACCGGTATTGCAGCCCATGCAGGACGTGCCTTTGAAGAAGGACGCAATGCGATTTGTTTGTTGGCTGAAGTCATCACAGCCATGCATGCGCTCAATGGTCAACGTGAAGGAGTCACCCTCAATGTCGGATTGATTGCAGGCGGAGAAGCCTTGAACGTGATCCCTGCGAAAGCCGTTGCAAAGCTCGATCTTCGCATCACACAGCCAAACGACGAACAATGGATACGACAAAAACTAGACGCTATTCTAGAACGGTTTCATCGAACGGGGTATGAGCTAACCCTTCATGGCGATTTTTCCAGACCCGTCAAACGCGTGACGCCTCGCTTACAACAACTTTTTCACCGTGCCCAACGAGTAGGTGAGATCCTTGGACTCACCTTAGACTGGAAAGACAGTGGTGGGTGTTGTGATGGCAATAATTTAGCACGTGCAGGGTTGCCCGTTCTAGATACTTTAGGGGTAAGAGGCGGTGCCATTCATACAACAGAAGAGTACCTCTGCATCGATAGCCTGGTGGAACGGGCCGCCTTGAGTACAATGCTGCTGGTTGATATCGCACAAACCCCTGAGGGGCTACTCCCATGATGGTGTTTCGACCCGCCAACAAAGAGGACTTAGCCGATCTTCATGCCTTGGCCTCGCAAAGTGGATCTGGCTTGACGACGTTACCAAAAACCAAAGCAACCTTAAAAAAACGCCTGACTTGGTCTACGCAATCGTTTTCCCCTGATAATACAACTCCGCGTCATGAATATTATTGGTTTGTCCTAGAAGATCTCAACCAAAAAAAATTGATTGGAACGGCAGCCATTGAAGTGGGCATTGGTTTTGAAACCCCTTTTTACTCCTACAAACGCTCGCATCACACACGCTTTTGCCACGCGCTGTCGATTCGAAACGACTACGATGTCTTGGATCTCGTCAATGATCATCAAGGAGATACCGAACTATGTACTTTATTTCTCGATCCAACCTACCGAGGACATCACTTTGGGCAGTTGCTCTCCCGCTCTCGTTTTTTATTTATAGCCGATCATCCCAACAGGTTCACGCCAACTCTCATCGCAGAAATGCGTGGCCTCTCTGATGACAACGGACAGGCCCCCTTCTGGGAAGCAGTGGGCGCCCATTTTTTTCATATGCCCTTTGATCGAGCCGACCGACTCACACACACCACTAACAAACAATTCATCGCCGATTTGATGCCTAAAAATCCACTGTATGTCCCCCTGCTACCTAAATCGGCACAAGAGGCCCTTGGAAAAGCCCACCCCTTCAGTGGTCCTGCTATGACTTTATTAATGCGAGAGGGATTTCGCGCCACCCAATACATGGATATTTTTGATGCAGGCCCAACCCTCGAAGCATTCCGTGATACGATTCACACCGTGACCAGCAGTCTTCTATTACCCATTCGGAGCATCCACGCTGAAGGCGAAGGCGAGCTATGTCTTGTTGCAAATACCAAGCTCGCCTATCGCGCCACCCTAAGCAAGATTGAACGAACCTCCACGCATTGCATGCTGCCAAAAGCCACCGCAGACGTACTGCAAGTACAAATAGGCGATATCATTCGATACGCCCCCCTTCATAAGGACTCCCATGCCTCTTAAACAGGGCGCTCTGTATATTGATGGGCACTGGATCCCTGGAGAAGGAAGCGCTTTTTCATCAGAGAATCCCGCTGATGGCAAGGCCTTTTGGCAAGGCCGTATGGCGACAAAAAATGAGATCAGCGCAGCCGTGGAAGCCGCTAAACAAGCAGCTTCCGCTTGGGCTGAGAATCCCAACCGCCTCACCCACCTACAACAGTTCGGGGACTGCCTGACAACAAGACGTCAAGCCCTGACTCAATTGATCGCACAAGAGTCAGGAAAACCCCGTTGGGAAGCCAGCACCGAAGTAGACGCTGTGCTTGGAAAGATCACCCTCTCCATCGACGCTTATCAAACACGCACTGCAGACAAACACTGGGTGAAAAACAACATCACACATCATCTACGCTATAAACCGCTAGGCGTCGTTGCAATTCTGGGTCCCTTTAATTTTCCTGCCCACTTAAGCCATGCCCATATTATTCCTGCGCTCTTAGCCGGTAACACCGTCATTCTTAAACCGAGCGAACTGACTCCTGCGGTTGCAGAATTCATGATCCATTGTTGGCATGACAGCGGATTGCCAAAGGGCGTACTCAACCTCCTACAAGGCGATAGAACAGTAGCCACTGATCTCTTGGATCACGATCTGCAAGGGATCTATTTCACAGGTAGTTATCACACAGGACAACTCATCCACAAACACTTACAAAATCGCCCCGAAGTCATGCTGGTACTCGAAATGGGTGGCAACAATCCCTTGTTGATTGATACCCCGGCTGATCTCGACGCTGCCGTGTATCACACCCTGCTCTCTTCCTTCATCACAGCGGGCCAACGTTGTACTGCAGCGAGACGCGTTTTAGTCCCTGACACCGCCTTCGGAGATCTCTTTTTAGAGCAACTCATCCTGGCTTCTCAACGCTTAAGCGTCGGTCCCTACACAGAACAACCTGAGCCTTTTATGGGACCTGTTATCAGCCACACGCATGCAACGACACACCTACAAGCGCAAGAAGCTTTGCTGGCTGCAGGTGGGCAAGTCTTATTACCCATGAAACGACTCATTGAAAATACAGGTTTTCTATCCCCTGGGCTCATTGATATGACTTCTGTCCATCAGCCTCGTGATGAAGAAATCTTTGCACCCCTTATCCAACTCTATCGTTACACCGATTTCGAACACGCATTAACCCTTGCGAATCAAACTCGATATGGATTATCTGCAGGCATCTTGACCGACAATGAGAGCCACTATCAACACTTTTACAAAACCATACGCGCAGGACTCATCAACTGGAATAGACCCACCACGGGCGCCTCATCCGATCTTCCATTTGGTGGGATAGGACAAAGCGGCAATCATCGACCCAGCGCTTATTTTGCAGCCGATTATTGCGCTTATCCTGTGGCCG
>CAMBHM010000125.1 GCA_945867185.1 Legionella genomosp. 1 | reverse complement strand
CAAGGAGGAGGGGCAGGCCTTGCCTTTTGCCTACTTGTATTATTTTGAGTTGATAATCCGACATCGAGCACTAGACATAACCCCATTGCGATGTTGTTGAGCTACAATCACTATCTATAGCTTCAAGTGAAACGATCGTTGTTTCTTATCATCTTTTAATCCCCTACAATATATAACTCCTAAGGAAGCGGAATACTGTAAAACAACATCCAGGGAGATAACTCATGTTCAAGGCTATTTCGATCGTTTTATGTCTTAGCTTAATCATTATTGTACTGCAATTATACGTATTTCAGCGACGTTTGATTTATTTTCCAGAGCAATATACGCCTCATTTACAAGATTATCATGCAACCGATATGACCGTTTTGACATTACAAACGAAAGATAATATTAAATTACTGTCATGGTATAAACCTGCCACAAACAATCAGCCAACATTGCTTTTTCTACATGGTAATGCAGGCCATATTGGTTATCGTATGCCTTTGATACGTCAATTCATCAAAGCAGGATTTGGGGTGTTTTTATTAGAATATCGAGGATATGGTGGTAACAAGGGAGCGCCCACAGAACAAGGATTATATGAAGATGGCCAAACAGCATTAGCATTTCTATATCAACAGGGAATAAAACCCAAGCAAATCATAGTATACGGAGAATCATTAGGCACAGGGATCGCCACAAAACTTGCTGCTGACAATCCGATTGGTTGTGTGATTTTACAATCCCCCTTCACTTCATTACTCAGCTTATCGCGTTTTCATTATCCCTGGATCATGATTAAGCCATGGGATCAATTTAATTCACTAGAGAGAATGAAACAAATTCATGCGCCATTACTGGTTCTGCATGGCAAACAAGACCAGATAGTACCTTTTTCTGAGGGATTAGCGATTTTCAATGAAGCAAATACGCCCAAAGAAATGCTTGAACTTGAGAAACAGAATCATAATGACTTATGGGATTCACATGAATTTTATGAGAAAATTATTCATTTTTCGCGTGAGAATTGCAGAGCTGGGAGTAGAGTATAGGTAATATAAACTCTTTCGCTATTAAAGACCAGCTAGACGTCTGCCTACTTGTTTCCTCCATTGATATTGCACAAAATAGAAGTATTTTACTGCTTCAGCAGTAATTTTATTAATTTTCACGCATTCGAGTCTTATAAAAGTCTTTTGTTTTAATGTTTTTACTGCTATAACAGTAATATACTACGAATTAATGGTGCAATATGCTCCAAGATGATATCGCAAAGATAATCCGTTATTGCCGAAAACAAAGCGGATTATCACAACAAGAACTGGCCAGATTAGCTGATGTCGGAAAAACTGTCGTCTTTGATCTTGAAAAAGGCAAAGAAAGCGTGCGATTAAATACATTGTTAAAAGTATTGGATGTTTTAAACATCCAATTCAAGCTTGTACCGCCTCTTACGGAACCAACGGATTCTAACTCATGAGAAAAGCCCGTGTACTCGTTAATGGTGTTGAAGCAGCTGTATTTGAGCAATTAGAGGAGAGCGAATATCTATTGACCTACCATGCCGACTATCATGGTGCACCCGTTTCTCTCACCATGCCTTTGGCAAACAAGATCTATGAGTTTAACCAGTTCCCCTCTTTTTTTGAAGGATTATTACCAGAAGGGACTATGCTTGAAGCACTGTTACGTAAATATAAGATAGATAGAAATGACTATTTTGGGCAATTGATAAAAGTTGGCCAAGATGTCGTGGGTGCAGTAACCATCGAGGGGCTAGAATGAAACACTGCCCTATCACTTACGAAATCATTAGCGATCAAGAAACCTATTCTCAAAGGGGGCTACGATTGCTCTCGCCTCAACTAAAAACGCTCAATTCCTTAGATCTAAGTGCAGATGAACAACGTCAAGAAGCAATCGATCGTGTGGGTAAAATGTCTATTCAAGGTGTACAAAAAAAACTAAGCGCGCGGTTAGCAATTAAAGCTGGATGTTTTGAACTAGTTGATCAAAAAGGCCTTTTTATTTTAAAACCGCAAAGTGAGCTCTACCCAGAGCTACCCGAAAACGAAGCCATCACGATGTCACTGGCCAAAATCATAGGTCTTGAGGTTCCTGTTCATGGCTTGATTTACTCAAAAGATCAAAGCATGACCTACTTCATCAAAAGATTTGACCGAATTGGACATCATAAAAAATTAGCTCAAGAAGATTTTGCACAACTGTCGGGCGGGGGAAGGCATACAAAATACAACAGCTCCATGGAAAAAGTGATGGCTATCATTGAAAAATTTTGTACCTTTCCAAAGATTGAATTCGTTAAGCTATTCAAGTTAACGCTGTTTAACTTCCTAATCGGCAACGAAGACATGCATTTAAAAAATTTCTCCCTCATTACAAAAAATAATAAAATTTCTTTATCGCCAGCATATGATTTACTCAACACGACTATCGCTCAAAAAACCGTCAAAGAAGACATAGCATTGCCTTTAAGAGGCAAAAAAAACAATCTAAATAAACGCGATATCATTGACTATTTTGCAATTGAGCGCTTAGGATTAAACCAGAGAGTACTTGATGAAATCATGGGTAATTTCCAGCAAGCAATACCTCAATGGAAAGAATTAGTTGAGATCAGTTTTTTATCTCGGACAATGCAGAAAAAATATCTTTCACTGTTAGCCGCGCGATGCAAACAACTAACCCTTTGATTATGAAAAGTATAAATATGACTCAACGAAGTTGCAACCCGGTCCGTAAATCATAAATCGCACTGGGGGATGCAGCGCCCCCCAATGGCCCTTCCAAAAAGAAATCAACCCCTTCTGGAAGCTGCGCTTTAAGACCGGCTAAATCCATTGCCGGGGGCTCACCATGTTGATCAAGCAGCAATTCGATCATCAACGACTAAAGATACAGATACATGAGCCTTAGCCATCGCTTTTTTCGCATCGCCGTAGTTCGATCGCTTTGTACGGGACAAAAATGGCTCGGAACTAATGACCAACTCAGTAGGTGTTAACAGGGAATTCGCCACCCTGTCAATCCGAGTGGTTATAGACAAAGAAATATTCAAAAGGCATTTGTGCTATAAGTTCTTTTTCTGTTGTTGGAAATGATTGGAAAAATAATGTGCTTGCTACAAAGATAAATTTTTTTCGTGCTCGAGTGAGCACCACGTTAAACCGTCGATAGTCCTTCAAAAAAGAGCTATGGAGCAAATCTTTATCAGAAGCCGTTGCAGAAAATAGGACAATATCAAATTCAGAACCTTGCATGCGTTCAACCGTATCAACTCTTGGTAGCTTTAATGTAAAAGGTAAGGCTTCTTTTAAAGCCGCGAGGATCAAATTATTTTGCAGACGATGAGGTGAAATAATGCCTATTTGATCAGAAGAAATGGAATAATCATTAATAAGACGCCTTACCGCTTTTGTTATCCACTTCACTTCCTCTAGTGAAGACTGTTGAGAGCCTAAATGATCCAGTTGAACGATTACCATGGGTTTCGATGGATTAAGATAATCATCGAGAAGATCTTGAAACAACGGATAGTCAGGTAGCTCTAGTTTCTGATCTTTTTTAGCCACAACAGAGTGCAATTCGCCGTCGTACCACTGCTCACTTGCAAATTGGCAAATTTGTGAATTCATGCGATAGGTTTCATTCAAGCGTAAACAATTTTGAGAGCTATAGCGAGAAAGCAATTCCTGGAGGACGGAGTGAGGAATAAAAGAGCTGTTCTCGTAGTTTCCCTTCAATATAGGAGGGAGTTGCTGAGTATCTCCATAAAATAGTGCCTGCCCCTTTCCAAAAATTAAACTCAGCAATGCGTAAGGGGTTAGTATTTGTGAGGATTCATCAAAAACAACCCAGTCAAACAGTTGTGGGAAATTTTTATTCTCCAATAATTGATAAACCCCATACCCTGTGGCCCCAAGAATAAGGCAGGAATGCTGATGCAACATATCATAATTTTGCATTTGACCAATCCCCAGTTTTGAGAATTGAGCTTCATCGAAGCGTCCGTATTTCCATAAGGAAACAGAGGAACAATTTACTGCGGAAAGCGTTTTTGCTGTTTTTTTGAGAATTTGATCGATTGCATGATGCGTTTGTGCTGTTACCAAAATTTTTATTGGACGATTGAGAGATCGAGAATGCGCTACCAGAGCAATAAGCGTCCACATGAGTAAGTGTGTTTTTCCAGTTCCAGGTGGTCCTTCAATTAATCCAATTTTTTCCCGGAAGGGCAACATTAGCGCTTGTTTTTGCAGATGATTTAAGCCTGCAACGGAAGCTACCGATTGATACCACTCTTCTACCCAATGAGTTGTGTTTGATGCACCATTTTTTGTATGCCCCAGAAGCAGTTGAATCACCTCAGGGCAGAATTTTGGGTCTTTCAATAAGGTTAAAATTCTGGTTATTTTTGGCGCATTCCAATCCGTTGCATCCTCATCTAAGGCGTATGGTTGATTTCTGCTTAAGTTTAACTTTTGAGATAAAGGACGTACCGAAAGTATTCCATCCTCTGGCGAATAGGTTTCGAGCACCACAGAAAACCCGTCTTGAATTTTCCCCCTGTCAACCGGAGATAATTTTAAAAAATCACCGACTCTGAATTTAGAAACTGTCGATCCTGCAGCTATAGAAAGCTCCAGGCCTTCTTTATTTGATGCCGCGCCAAGGAAACTGATAGGACCTATTGCCCGGAACTGTTTTACACGGTCTGGCAAGGTTTTTTTTTGAAATTCGGAAATCTCAGACATTCGGCATTCAGCTTCACGATGCTGCATCGCAAGGTAGGCATGAATCAAAGGAACTGAGTGTGCTTTATTGCTTTTAAAGGACAGTACACGTTGACTGTTCACTTTAGAAAGGCACCAGTTCCAAATTTGCCTATAAAGATCAAAAGGA
>CAMBHM010000124.1 GCA_945867185.1 Legionella genomosp. 1 | reverse complement strand
AAAGACAAATTGTCCAGACGTGATGTCCACTTGTCCGCCTCCAAAGTTGACAGCATATAAACCCTTCTCAACCGATCGAATGATTTCTTCAGGGTGATGCGTACCTGCCAGCATATACGTATTCGTCATTCTCGGCATGGGTACAGACGCATAAGACTCGCGACGGCAGTTTCCAGTGGGCTGCATATTCATCAATTTGGCATTCAATTTATCTTGCATGTAATTGACCAACACCCCCTTTTCTATCAATGTAGTACATTGACTCGGTGTGCCTTCATCATCCACGGTGAGCGATCCCCGACGGTGCGCCAAAGTACCATTGTCCACCACGGTCACCAATGGCGACGCCACCAGTTGACCCATGCACCCTGAGAAAGCAGACAAGCCTTTGCGATTAAAGTCCCCCTCCAGCCCATGACCGACTGCTTCATGCAACAACACCCCCGGCCAACCTGGTCCGAGCACCACAGGCATTGTACCGGCTGGAGCCTCAACCGCATCCAAGTTAATCAGTGCCTCACGAACAGCTTCCCGTGCATACCCCAAAGCGGCCTCTTCTGCTATAAAAAATTCGTACCCCACTCGACCGCCACCGCCTGAACGCCCAGATTCACGACGCCCATGGTCCTCCACGATAACGCTAACAGTGATACTCACCAATGGTCGTATGTCTGCGACAGGATGACCATGCATTCCCACGATCATGACTACTTCATAAGAAGCGCTTAATGAAGCATTCACTTGTATCACACGCGGATCAAGACGTCGTGCTTCTGTATCAATGGCCACCAACAAGGCTATTTTTTCTTGCTTAGTCATGCCTTCAATGGGATTTATTCCTTGATAACGCGCCACTGACGTGCCAGTTATTTTTTGGACTTGTTGAGGCGTTTTTCCACTGAAGGCAATAGAGCGCGCCGCCGCCGCGGCCCTTTCCATCGCTGGCAATACAATATCATCACAATAAGCATACCCCGTTTTATCTCCGCTGACCGCTCGAATTCCAACGCCTCGATCCAACGAAAAAGAGCCGCTTTTGACTTCGGAATCTTCCAAATACCACGACTCAGAGCTACAACTTTGAAAATAGAGATCTGCGTCATCAATATGGCGATGACGCAACGCATGCATCAAACGCTCAATAGCCGAGTCATCGATAGAAGCTGGTTTAAATAAAAGATCTGTAGCGGTTGCCAAAGCTGATTTCATGATAAGTCCAAAACGTGATGTTCATTACAAGGGAATCCTCGACGAAGGTCCTCTACCCGTTGCAATACCAATTCAGCAACAAGGAGATCGGGGCCTTCTTTAGTTGTGGCTAGCACCTCGCCCCATGGATCCACGATAAGACTATGCCCATAAGTTTTTCGCCCATTCGGATGAACCCCGCCTTGATTCGGGGCCAATACGTAACACAACGTTTCAATAGCACGCGCTCTTACTAAAATATCCCAATGCGCCTTACCAGTCACGGCAGTGAAGGCTGCTGGAATCACCAACACGTCAGCACCCTTTAAAACCAGTTGACGATACAACTCAGGGAAACGCACGTCATAGCACACACTCAAACCCACACGACCAATAGGCGTATCGGCAACAACAATATCAATACCCGGTTCAATTGTAAGCGATTCTTGATGGGCTTCGTGTGGCGACACACGAACATCAAAGAGATGAATTTTATCATATCGAGCTACACATGCCCCGTCGGCGTCATACACAAGACAGCTGGCTGTAGTCCGGAGGCCCTTTGACTTCAAGGGGATTGACCCTGCAATGATCCAAAGCCCATATGACTTAGCCAATTGACTGACTGCAGTTTGGATCGGTCCGTCCCTATAGGGTTCTGCTAGCCTGATTTTCGCCTCATCTGACAACCCCATACTTGCAAAATTTTCAGGCAGCGCTAATAAAACGGCGCCCTGATCCCTGGCTTCCCTGCAATAGCATTCAATCGTGTTGAGATTGTCTTGAGTAATCGAGGTAGAAACCATTTGAAGCACTGCTACAAGAGGCATCGTATTATCCCAAATAAAATCTCATCTTACACGATCCCCTCTTGTCAATAAATACGCCACGCGCTAGAATCGTACTGACTTGAAAAATAACGATTCGCCCCCATGTATCCCTTACATCTTAAAGAACGGAGCATCTCATGAATAGAAATACGGTTTCAGTATTAAACCGCGGCAACGAATCAGTCCTTGCAACGAACAAAGTGCTGCGCAACACTTATCTGCTACTCGGTATGACATTCCTTTTCAGTGCCTTTACCGCCTATCTGTCTTTTGCCTCTCATTCCCGCCCGTTACACCCTCTGTTTTTTATCGTAGGTATTTATGGTTTGATGTTCTTAACCAATGCGCTTAAAAACAGCATTTGGGGATTAGTCAGCGTCTTTGCTTTTACAGGCTTTATGGGGTATTCCCTCGGCCCTATTTTAAATGCTTACATATCTGCTTTTTCGAATGGTCCACAACTGATTGCAACGGCCTTAGGTGGCACTGGCTTGATTTTCTTTGCCCTATCAGGGTATGTGCTCACCACGCGTAAAGACTTCAGCTATTTAGGCGGCTTCTTATTTGTAGCAGTCATGCTTGCCTTCTTAGCCATGATAGCCAGTCTGTTTTTTCATATTCCAGCTCTTTCACTGGCCATTTCAGCAGCCTTTGTCCTGATCTCTTCTGGTTTAATTTTATTTCAAACCAGTGAAATCATTCATGGTGGTGAAACCAATTATATTTCAGCGACAGTGTCCTTATTCGTATCTATCTACAACCTGTTCATCAGTTTATTGAATCTCTTGGGTGCGTTTTCAGGGAATCGTGACTAGTGCCTCAGACAGCCTAGCCTCTATTAGGCTACGGCTGTCATCATTCTCCCCCCTGTGTCCAACTGGCTTTTTCTCGATACAACGCAGGTAGATCCGAGATGGATTTTTCAACAGCCCCTTTCAACGCAAAAACGTCTCGGGATTTTTTATAGTATACGCCTAATGGAACAGGAAACTCTGGGTACGTGAGGTAAGCAAGCCGCATCGCCGCATTCAAATCCCCCGTATCATGCTTATAATCGCCAACCTCATCGTTATCTACACAGGTTAACTTATCATCACGCAAGGTTATCCCTCGATCGGAACCAAATAACAACGGCGCTCCGTCTTGAAGCGTTACTGTGTTTGCTGTTCGATGTCCCTTTAATGAAAAGGCATCAAACGCGCCACCATTAAAAATAACACAATCTTGATAAATTTCTATCAAAGCAGTGCCGGGATGCTCATACGCTTGTTTGATGATCTCCCCCAATGCATTGGGATCTTTATCTACAGCCCGTGCCACAAACGAGGCTCCCGCAGCCAGTGCAAGGGCCAATGGATTAATAGGTAAGTGTGAGACGCCATCTGGTGATGTTTTTGTCACTTGTCCCTCTGGGGAGGTTGGTGAGAACTGACCTTTTGTCAACCCATACACCTGATTGTTGATCAATAAAATCTTAATATTCACATTACGACGCAAACAATGAATCAAATGATTGCCCCCAATGCTGAGAGCATCTCCATCTCCTGTGATGACCCAAACACACAACGCCTCATGCATGGCTTTAAGCCCCGTTGCAACTGCCAAGGCACGACCATGAATGGTATGAAAACCATAGGTGTTCATATAATAGGGCAGCCTTCCTGCACAGCCAATCCCTGATACAAACACATGTTGATCGGGCGCTAATCCCAACTCAGGTAAAACACGTTGTAAGGCAGCTAAAATGGCATAATCACCACATCCTGGGCACCAGCGAACCTCTGTGCTATTTTCAAAGTCTGACCGTTTATAGGTTGTCATGGCACACTTCCATTTTGATGGCATTCAACAAATAACTCGTCGTAAACGGCTGACCATTACACTGGGTGATCGCTCTCGCGTCCACTAGATACTGTGCTCGTAATAATTGACATAACTGACCGGTATTTAACTCTGCAACCAAAACCTGTTGAAAAGAAGCCAAAACATCACCCAGTCCACTGGGCAATGGATTCAGATGTCTTAACTGTAACAAAGCAATAGGGAACCCCTCTGCTTGACAAGCTAATACTGTTGAAAGAAGGCAGCCATACGTACTGCCCCAACCGACTAAAAGCACGGAAGCAGTGGGATCTCCTTCAAGTGTCAAGGGTGGGTATTCACGTGAGATGCCTGCAATTTTTTGAGCACGAGTCATCACCATCTGTTGATGATTGCTAGGATCATAACTCACGCGGCCCTCATCCCCTTGTTTCTCTAAACCACCCAGTTGATGGATCAGTTCAGGGGTGCCTGGTAAATTCCAGCTACGACTTAAAATGTCATCTCGTTGAAATGGTTTTGGAAAACGATTATACACGACCTCTGGTAAGCGCAAGGACTCAGGAGAGGGAATTTTCCAAGGTTCTGCTGCATTGGCTAGATAGGCATCTAAGAGCACTATCACTGGTGTCATATACTTCACCGCTAAGGTAAAGGCTTCCATGATCGTATCAAAACAATCTGAGGGCGATCTGGCCGCCAAAACTGGCAAGGGCGCTTCACCGTGTCGACCATATAATGCCTGACGCAAGTCACTTTGCCCTGTCTTGGTAGGTAAGCCTGTAGAGACACCTGCCCGCTGCACATCAATCAAGACCAAGGGCAGTTCAGCGGAAACTGCCAACCCCAAACTTTCACTTTTTAAATCAAGGCCAGGGCCTGAGGTGCAGGACACTGCGAGCGATCCCCCAAAAGCTGCCCCAATACAAGCACACAAAGCTGCAATTTCATCTTCCGCTTGCAATAACCGCACCCCATACTGAGACAACTTCGCACATTCTTGTAAAATAGCTGAGGCAGGTGTAATAGGATAACCACAAACCAATAGGGGTGACTGTAGCATTACACCCAGTGTTGCCAACGCGAGTCCAACTGCTTCTACCCCAGT
>CAMBHM010000123.1 GCA_945867185.1 Legionella genomosp. 1 | reverse complement strand
CTTTCAACATTGTCAACATACTGTTCACGATTTGTTTTCGCAAAAAAACAATGTTTGGTTAGCAAATAGTTTACACCTAAAGCAAATAACCCAATGCCTGAAAGGGCAATGAGAATATTTGTCATCAGTACTTTCCAATGGTCGCGGTGAATGTGCATGACTTCATCTTTAGAATGTAATGTTTGAACAAAAGCAGTTTTGAAGGCAATCTTTTGATTTTTTTGTTCGGATTCAGGGAGTTGAGTAAACTGTACCAGTGAAGCTTTTAATTCCAGTGCAAGCAGCATCGTTGTTTCCCCTTGAGAGGGGTTGATGGTCAGCAAAAATAGAGCGTGCGCAAACAGTTCATTGATGCGGCCTCCAAGCTTTTTCCAGGAATCCGGTAATGGGTGATGTAGAGTGTCTATTTGAGGCGTGTTGAGTTGTCCCTTGGCCTGTAAGCCTTTTAGTTTTTCAGGAAGCGTTTTATTAGGAATAAGGTGCAATGCGACGTGTCTGGTTTCTTCTGTTTCAAGACGAAAGAGGTGTAAGGCGGCCAGTGAATGCCCCACTTGTGCTGCACGTTGTTGCGCACGGAGGATGTGTTCGAAATTGGTTTGTGTGAGATTGTGAGCTCTATACAATGCACCTAAGCCACCTGCTAGGTTACTAAAAACGCTACCGCCTACTAGGAACTCAGGCCAATACATTAGGTATCCCAACATTAAATCAAAATTAGTTTGAGTTAATAAATGATAGCTCTTCAGGCAGGATAATCTATCAGAGATATCGTGGGGATAGTTAACTATCTTTTTAAAATTTCGAGGGTTTAAAAGACCGGCCTCATGTAGTTTGACTGTGGAGTAGGCGAAATCCAAAGAAAAAAAAGCAGAAGAACCTTTTACTGCGGTTTGAAGCGCGGCAATTCCGCCAGCCTCATTAATAATGGCTTGGTCGTCTGAGGTTGTAATATGGTTAATGGACAGATTATATAGGCGGAGTGAGTGAGCATCCCTGGGATGAAAAATAATTTCTTTTAAAAAATAGAACCTCTTCATGTGGTCTTCATTGATCGCTTGTTGTTTCCGAGCTCTGAAACTGGAGAATAGATAGTCTCGTATGCTATGAGGGCTTGCATCCCAGAGTATGTTATGAACATAATCTACTTTAAAATAAAATTCATTCGAACTCAGATCCATTCCCGGCCCGATGCGTGCAGAACCAACGAGGCCAAACAACGCATTGTAATACTCGTAGCAGTTTAATTGGTCGATGTTTTTAGGTAGGGTGAACGCCAATCCTTCTTGTTTGTAGCGCTCAAAAGCTGCTTGTCTGTCGCGTTCATAGGTGTCGACTACTGGGGTTCTTACCTGAGGCAAAGAGTTGGTGGAATGGTCATAATCATGGCGTTGCAGTGGATCACTTAGTACCCCATAGGCTTTTTGTATAGCTTGAAAAGTTGCAGTTGAACCTGTGGGGCGATCAGGATGGTGTCTGCGAGACAATCGATGAAAGGCCTGCCTGATTTCATTGGGTGTTGCACGGGGACCAACGCCTAGCGTCTGATAATGTGTAGTCATAGTCCTGGCTCCAGAGGAGACTCTGCACTTAAATGGGGGGCTGGAGCAGTAGCACCAGGATACCGATCATGCATGATTTCTATAAAATGCAGTCGTTTTGCTAACGATCCAGTGGACTCCTTGCTAATAAGACGAAGTTCTTTGATGGCTTCTTTAAGGGAAATTGGTGAATTTTCGTCTGTCATTTTGCCAACAATCTTGTGTACCTTACCCACATGATGTCGGTTCCAATGCCCTGAAAAGAATCTTCGTACTGCATTTCCTCCTTTCGTGTAATCGTCTAACAGAAGACGTGCAATTTCTTTTGTATCTTGCCCGTTTCTTGCTGTCTTGGTGAGATCATAATAACTCTGAGGCCAAGTCGGTTTCGCTAACAGTTGAGCGGGCGTCAATGCTTCGTTTTCGGTCAATGATACCTGTTGTATGGTATTAGGAAGAGAAGAAAGCAGTGCTCCCAGACTTGCGGGATCATGGGACTCAAAACCGTTACCAGAAAGATCAATAGAGGTAATGGTACTGGGAATGAAACTTAGCGCATTGATAAAAGCGAGATAGGCCGTTTGGGTTATGGGATCTGTAGTTTGAAATCCATTGCTGCTAAAGGAAATGCTCGTCACGGTGTTTGGTAGATAGGCCAACTGACGAAATAAAGTGTTCATGGCTACAGGTGTTAATTCGCTTAAGCCAGTGGTGTTTAAATTGAGAGTGGTTACACCAGGAGCCAGGAGCATATTAAACCTGTCTCGACGGAGAGAGTTGTAGTTGACCAAAGGGGCCTCTGATGGCGTGGGTTCTCTTACTGGAAGCATTTCTGAATCATTTGCATCAGGTAAGGGCTCTAAGAATGTATTGAGACCGCAGCTGGTATAAAACCGTGTGATATGAGCTTCGTCAGATGGCAGATTGAGTTTTTGATAAATGAAGGATAGAAACTGCGGATTTTCATCAAACTCTGCACCATATTTAGTTGAAAAAGACACAATCCAAGATTGTTTCTGATGCAATGAAATATTCAGCTCGAGCAGTACGGGTGCTGGTTGTTCAGTCAAAATGAAAACTTGAGCAATGGCTTGCCGGATAGCTGTTTGTTGCGTGGGTGTTTTTTGTAGGAAGCGCTCTTTAAAGAAATCATGAATGAATCCATATAGCTCCTGTTGTAAACGACTCAATGATAGGTATTCAAACAGTAGATGTCCTGTGACCGCCTCAAAAAGGCGACGTTGGGTTCCTGGAATACAGGAAGGATTGTCAAAGCGTAAATCGTCAAATTCCTCGGTCATGGGCTGACCGTTGGCGTTGCGCATCGGTGTGCCGTCTGGATTTAGTCTATAACGAGTTCTATCCCAATTATGGGCGCGTCCAATGAGGGCAAGCGAGTTGATAAAGAAGGTTTGGCGACCCGGGATGGTTTGACCTTCTGTAGGCGGGATGTTTGGATCACTGGCTGCCAACCAAAAGTAGGCAATCAGAGGAATAAAGGGCTCGAATAATGCGTATCGGCCATATTCATTGCGTGCAATATGCGTTGCAGTAGGGTCGATCAAAAGGTTTGGTTTTGAGAGATATCGATAGGCGGTATGGAGTGAATGTTGAAAATAATTGTGTATGGCTATGGTTTGGTCTTGAATGGTTACCTGCACACTCACAGACATCTGAAGAAATTCGCTGATTTCAAGGGGTAAGCGATGGATTTGGCCATTACTGCACGTGAATATTATTGGATTTTCTTCATAACAGCGCCTTAAATGGGCCTTGAGGCCATTAATGATGTCATGGACGCCCCTGATACCTTGTGCGGTATTTTGATAATGTGCAACGACCGATCTAATAATGCGTTCTTCACTTTGGTTGAGCGGGGACATGGATGATTCACGAAAACCAGCTTGTCGTCGTAAACCCAAGGGATCATCGACAGTATCTTGGGGATAGAAATGGTATAGGTTTGCTTCTGCAAGCACATTAGGTAGAGTAAGTAAAGCTGTGCTTGCAGGGATATTAGGTATGGAATTAGCTAGCCTAAATAGTTCATTTCTTCGTGTTTGTTCGATGCTCAAATGTAGTTGTTGGGTCAGGATAGGTATAGATAAAAGCAGGTCAATCGAGGGCATCAGGTGCTCGTCATTGCGACGAATGAGATGTTTTAAGACGTAGAAATAAAAAGGGATCTCATCTGCTCTGATGTTGAATGTTTCATGAGGGTGTTCGTCTGTGAATCTTTGTTGGCGTGCTTGAAGATGGGTGACTCTTCGTGTGATAAATGGATGGAGGTAGTGGGCAAAAATTTGGCTATGTAGATCAGCATAGTTCAGTACTTTGGGAATGCGAAGGAGTCTATCTACAATGGCTGCTTGATGATGGTCGGCTGCTATTCGTAAGAGTTTATTTCCTATAGTAGCTATCGGAATGGCTTCGTGTTGGATAAGTAGTAACATTACGGGCTCATGGCCTTGTTCGACAGCCGACTCAAGCGCTTGGATAAAAAATTGAGCTCGTTTACCTTCATAGCTTTGAATAGGCTGACTTATAATGAGGGTAAGCAGATCAGCGTGGCCCTGATCAGCTGCCAATAGTAAAACGTAGAGGAGCACATCATCAAAATGCTTACTATCCGTTTCTGTGTGTGGTCGGGCGATCAGTTGAATAATTCTTTTAACGGTAGTGGTAAACCCTAGTTCTGCAGCACCTATCAAATCAGTCAGTTGTTTTTTAAGCGGAGCATGGATATGGCTTAAATCTGGTTTTTGTTGTGCGGGCATTGGGATCCTTGAGTGGAAAATAGGCGCAAAATTTGATCTGTATTGTATCGTAAAACACTTTTTTGTCAATTATTGAGTCAAATTCGACTCAATAACTGACCTTGGGATGGAAAATAAAATACCTATGTCATTGTTTGATATTTTTAACATTTATTTTATTCCGCATTTAACATCATGATTTGAGGAATTTTTTGATCTAAATGAAGCGATGTGCAATGATAGGTTGTTTCGGTCAAATGAAGGTCTTGATTGGCTTTTAGGGAAAGTTCATCAGTCCGAAGTAGAATATCGACTTGATCTAATATCGTACGAAATGCAATATGTATATGCTGTTCCTGTGGAGTTAGAGAAAAACGCGCCGTATGTGCTATTGGTGGAAGACAACCCCATTGCAAGCAGTGTCATTGAGGCAATGACGACCCGAGCAGGCTGTCGGTTTGAGTCGGCTTCAGATGGGGCAGAAGCCTTGGCCCTTGCTAAGGCAACTGACTTTGATTGCATCATCACCGATTTGGGGTTGCCTATTTTGTCCGGTCATGATTTCACGAAACAACTTCGAGCTTGGGAGGATAAAACACAGAGAAAGCGCACCCCTGTCGTTGGATTAACGGCCCATGCAAGGGGAGATGCGCTGCAAGAGTGTTTGGCATGCGGGATGGATGAGATTTACACGAAGCCCGCAGAAGTTTC
>CAMBHM010000122.1 GCA_945867185.1 Legionella genomosp. 1 | reverse complement strand
GACCTTTAAATCCGCTTGCCGTTTGTCGTTCGTCTCGTCTACCGCCACCATGGTGGTGTTTGTTGCTTTCACAACGCTGAATCTCACACTGCCGATGGATGGATTCCCTTATATCATTTTGTTAGCCGTTTATTTTAATTATGCAGGGTTGTGTGTTCGACGTAGAAGCCGTCAGATGGTCTTAGAATGAAAGACGTGATTCATTTTGCACATGGAAATGGATTTCCCTCCTCGTGTTACGCACAATTGTTGCAACGGTTACAGCCTGAATTTGAGATCGGCTGTATTGAGAAAATTGGGCATGATCGCGAGTTCCCTATCACGGACAATTGGCACTATCTCATTGATGAAGTGATTGAAAGTATCCGTGCCCAGGCCTCAAAGCCAGTCATTGCCCTTGGGCATTCTTTGGGTGGGGTACTGAGCTTGTTAGCCGCCATCAAATGTCCCGCTTTGTTTCAGTTTGTAATAGTATTAGATTCCCCGTTTATGGGTCGTTTGAAGTCTCAGGTGGTCCGGTTTTCTAAAGCCATTGGTATGATAGATAGGTTGACACCGGCGCACCGTACTCGTCTAAGGCAACAGCATTGGTCTAGTCGAGCAGAGGCCTACGCGTATTTGAAAAGTCGGGTATTATTTAAATCGTTTTCGGAAGCGTGCTTGAATGATTATATTGACTTTGGTTTGCTGCAGGACGAAAAAGGGTATACGCTGCGATTTGATAGGAACATAGAATATCAAATTTATCGAACCATCCCCCATACACTCCCGGATCACGAGGGCCAATTGAAGACTCCAACGGCCCTTATTTATGGGGAAAGAAGCACGGTGATAGATCGGACTGATTTGAGATATATGAAACAATCACATGGGATCCAGTGCATTAAAATGAAAGGAACGCATATGTTTCCGATGGAACATCCAGATCTCACCGCGGAGGTCGTTCGACAGACTATTCAGCAAATGCGTGGTCAGGCATCGTGACGTTGAGTTCGAGGATAGAGTTATCTCCCAGACGCTCGAGACTGACGCTGACTTGCTCCCGACTGATGGGCACGTATTTGGCGATCACCGCTAAGATTTCTTCTTGCAATTTCGGCAAATAATCAGGGGCATTGCGTTGCTTCCGCTCATGAGAAATGATGATTTGCAGCCGCTCTTTGGCAACGGAAGCGGTCGCGTTGCGTCTGCGTAAATAATTAAAAATACTCATGCTACCACACCCTCCTTGTGTTTCGTGAATAAACGGCGCAATAGTCCTTTGCGCTCACATTGTGCAAATCGCATGGGCCGTTCTTCACCGAGGAAGCGGGCAATGGCATCTTGATAAGCGTGGCCTGCATCACTGGTTTCATCGAGCACAACAGGCATACCTGTATTAGATGCTTTTAAGACAGCTTTCGATTCTGGAATAATCCCGATGAGAGGAATGGCCAATATTTCCTTCACATCTTGAACGGAGAGCATCTCTCCTTTTTCAACGCGTTCTGGATCGTAGCGGGTGAGCAAGAGGTGTTCTTTGATGGCCTCGTTGCTTTCGATGGCACGTTTGGTTTTACTGGCCAATATGCCTAGAATTCTGTCTGAATCTCGAACGGAAGAGACTTCTGGATTCGTTACGATGATGGCTTCATCGGCAAAATACATGGCCATCATAGCGCCAGCTTCAATCCCTGCTGGTGAATCGCAGATGATGTAGGCAAACTCTTCGGATAGATCCTTTAAAATTTTTTCAACGCCCTCTAGCGTTAAGGCATCTTTGTCTCGAGTTTGTGAGGCAGGCAAAATACACAGCTGGGGCAAACGTTTGTCTTTGATAAGCGCTTGCTTGAGGGTGGCCTCCCCATTGATAACATTGATAAAGTCGTAGACCACACGACGCTCACAACCCATGATGATGTCTAAGTTACGAAGACCGATGTCAAAATCTATGACGACGGTTTTGTGTCCACGCATCGCAAGTCCTGAAGCAATGGCCGCTGATGATGTGGTTTTTCCAACGCCTCCTTTCCCAGAGGTCACAACGATGATTTTAGCCAATGCAAAGCCCTTCCTTATTATGTGAGCACGCTCAGTATTGTCGACGATATAACTGTATGATAGTGTACACGGGATTCGATACGCGATTCAACCCTATTCTTAAGAGCAATTTATTGACACGGCTAATATGCAAGACAAAGGGCGCGATCCTAACCCATGGTCAAACAAGGATTTTTTATAATGCATCATATCCTTCGAAATCTGAGTCGACTTACCTTAGATGAGATCACTGATCTTATTAGAAAAACACCCAAAGAAGCGCGGATCCTTGAGTTAAGTATGAATTTTTTGGGATATCGTAGTCCCCTTGAAGTTGAAACGATGATTCTGAGCATGCCCGCATGGATAACCCATCTTGATTTAGGGGTTAATTTTCTTAATTTTTACTCAAGTATTATTCTATCTAAACTTTTTCTAGCAATTCCCAGTCACATCGTGTCCCTTGATTTATATGGGAATCAACTGTTTTATGGTGAGTCCTACTTGGGCTTAAGCGATACGTTCGCTACATTTCGATTGTCCAAAATGAGATCGCTTGGTTTGGGCTACACCGGAATTCAATATCAACCTATGAGCGACATCGCTCCCATCTTAACCATTCTCCCTGATTGCCTCGAATATTTAGATTGTCGTGGAAATGGGCTCAATTCGCTTTCATCTGCAGACTGGCGTCTTTTTACCCGCGCCCTTCCCATACATTTAAAAAAGCTCGACTTAAGTGAAAATGGCTTACATCGGATGGATGAGAGCTGGATAACAAGTTTAAGTACTCTCTTTCCAGAAGGTTTAATCATTGATATCGGTTGGCACGAGCATCCCGTCATGATCAAAGGCACAGGTGTTGCAACAGGTCTTTCACCCAAATTACCCTCACTATACGGTGATCTAAGCGCCGATGAAACGGCCTCCTCAAGACGCCCTCGTAACACTGAAGAATCTTCCCAATCCATTTCAATAAAAATTAAAACCTTAGCGACTGTCTCGGAAGAGCCTGCTACAAAGCCTACTCTGAAACTACCCGGTTTTTTTGCACCATCCAAAAAAATAAAATCAGGGACTTCGGCAAGGGTAGCGCCTAAAGAATTCGTTCCATCTCCCACAATCACTTAAAATGAATATCAAAAAGGTGTCGACTTAATGGGAGCAGTGTGAGTCCACTGTATCGTCAGATGTAATTTCTGTAGCCGTTCTCTTTCTCATTGGCGCAAAAAACAGACTCATGCCTCGAGCTTCTTTATCGATCGAAGCTAATGTCTCCAATGTCTGTGGATAGTTATCGGGTTTAATACAGGATTCTACGCGAGTTTTTAGTTGAAGCAGGAGATAAGCGGCGATTCTATGATGAGGGAATGCTTCATCCTGAGCAACGCATTGCAGGGAAATCACGGCTTCTTTGTAGCATGCATCAAAATCACGCTCGTGATGATAAACCCTTTCCAGATCTATGCCATTGATTACTAGAAGCTCATCCGATAAAAAGGCCCCTAAGAGAAATGTGTTTTTTGTGGATTTTGATTCCTTTAAGTGATCGATGACCATTTGTAATCGTAGGGTGGAAAATGTCTGGGCTACAGAAAAAAATGGGATCATCATCATCCAACGCGTCAGCGCATCGAGAGGATCAGGCATATCTAATAATAATGTAAAAAATTTAGCAACGAGCGTGGGGGCTCTGAAAAGGGTCTGGGGGTATGTGAAGCTTCCAAGGGAACGCTCAAGCCAAAGTAAGTGTGCAGGCGCAACCTTAATTAATAGTTCAGCCGTCATCAGTATGTTATCTGGCCTTAGGAAGCTAAAGAAGCTGTCAGCAGGTGTTAACAAGCTTAGCGCAGCAGCGCTTTTGTCTACAAAATAGTGTTCATAACAATATTGTGGTTGGGCAAGAGCAATCTGATAGATGACAGGGTAGCTCAAAAGCTTATCTTTATCTTGGAGCATCAGCAATGTGTGGAAGTCTTCTATTGTAAGGTAGGGGCCTAGGATAGAAATCAGATTTGGAAGGTCATCATGCTTTGTCAAATAATCAGCCTTGAAGATTTCAACGATGAGGGTTGCAAAATCGCTGGGTAGATCCTTTATCAGAAGATAACCATTTGTAGATGCAAACAGATGACGATGGCGTTCTAAAAACAATCGTTTTTCTTCAATGAGTGGGCACATCTTATCAGCCAGCTGGAGCAGCAGTGGAATATGTTGGGGAGTCAAAAATGCTTCTTCCAGAAGGCTCGCTTCAAGGGCTGTGGATCTTGGCAAAAAATCCGATCTTTCGATCAGTGCTTGTAGTGCCTTTTTTTTGTCGAAGTAGACGAAGTCATCGTTTAATTTTTCTCTGAACAACGCCACAGCGATCGCAATGGTTGAGGCAGCCTTGATTTTAAACAGATGAAAATCAGGATATGCCATGATGATCGCCGACAACGGGGTATCGCTGGCATGCTTGTGAAAGAAGGTGTTGTTGTTTACATCGCCAGACGGGATGTTAGGCAAGGATCTTCTAACGAAATCCCAAAAAAGTGGCTCAAACTTTTCCTGCATCACGGCATATAATTGATGCCAATCGATATTATACAAAGAGCAAGGGGTAATACCCCCAATGTGTGCTCTTAAAAATGATTGCGCACTGTCGAAATCACCCAGTTTAGAAAGAACCAATGTAATCCCAACAATCGCATCCGACCCCGCCGCTTTAATCCTATCTGAGATCTTAGGCGTTTTCAGGTAGTTGATTAGGGTCGATAGGGGCATTCCTACAGAACACATCACCTGTAGATTCGTGCAGATGACAGATCGTGTGTTACATAGGTATCGAAAAAGGACTGTCTCACTCGATGTTAGACAGGCTGTTACAATGTCTGTTACATGTTCTTTTGGAATTAGAGGCAACCAAGAGTGGTGTATGTTGCTTGGATAGTTAGAAAGAGAGTTTTTTATTGCGATCATCAGCAGATCGATGAGGTTTGGTAAG
>CAMBHM010000121.1 GCA_945867185.1 Legionella genomosp. 1 | reverse complement strand
TCATCCGGACCAATCCCACACCCCAAAGCTGTGATCAAGGTTGCCACCTCTTGAGATCCCAACATCTTATCAAACCGCGCTTTCTCCACGTTTAAAATCTTACCCTTCAAAGGTAAAATGGCTTGAAATTTTCGATCCCGACCTTGTTTGGCTGACCCTCCTGCTGAATCCCCCTCTACCAAGTAAAGCTCAGAGAGCGCCGGATCTTTTTCCTGACAATCAGCCAATTTACCCGGTAACCCTGCGATATCCAGTGCACCTTTCCTACGCGTCATATCCCTAGCGCGTCTTGCCGCTTCTCTAGCACGGGCGGCATCGATCATTTTACCCACGATCGCCTTCGCCACGGCCGGATTTTCCATCAAATAATCATTGAGTTTCTCAGACACCGAAGACTCTACAGCAGCCTTCACTTCAGAAGAGACCAATTTGTCCTTCGTTTGCGACGAAAACTTAGGATCGGGCACCTTGATGGATAATACAGCTGTCAATCCTTCTCGCGCATCATCACCAATCGTCGCCACTTTTGCTTTTTTTGCATATCCTTCGTTTTCAATATAATTGTTCAGCGTTCGCGTCAAAGCCGATCGAAACCCCGCCAAATGGGTGCCGCCATCTCGTTGTGGAATATTATTGGTAAAACAGAACAAATTTTCTTGATAAGAATCATTCCACTGCATGGCTAATTCCACAACAATATTATCCTTCTCAGCACACATAGAAAATACGGCCGGGGTAATCGGCGTCTTATTGCGATTCAAATGCTCTACAAACGCCTTGATACCCCCCTCATAATGAAACGTGTCTTGCTTATCAGTTCGTTCATCCAATAAATGAATGCAAACACCCGAATTCAAGAATGACAATTCTCGCAACCGTTTTGCTAAAATTTCATAATGAAACTCAATATGGGTAAAAGTATTGGGACTGGGTTTGAACCAAACCTCGGTGCCCGTCGAGTCTGCTTGGCCAGTGACTGCTAAGGGCGCATCCGGTACCCCATCGCGATAATGTTGCTCGTGTAGTTTTCCATATCGGCGAATAGATAAATGCAACTCTTGAGATAGCGCATTCACCACCGACACCCCTACACCATGCAACCCTCCAGAAACTTTATAGGAGTTGTCATCGAACTTACCACCGGCATGTAAGATAGTCATGATGACTTCAGCAGCCGATCGCCCTTCTTCCTTATGAATATCAACGGGAATACCACGGCCATCGTCTTTAACTGAAATAGATTCGTCAGCGTGAATGATCACATGAATAGCATGACAATGACCAGCGAGTGCTTCGTCGATAGCGTTATCAACTACTTCAAACACCATATGATGCAAACCAGTCCCATCATCCGTATCACCAATGTACATCCCAGGGCGTTTTCTAACGGCATCCAAACCTTTTAATACTTTGATGTTGGTTGAATCATAACTGGTGTCAACACTCATAAGGGATCCTGATTGAAAGGGTTATCTCCTGCATAATCAAAAGCAGACTATCAGCAGTAAAAATGGCTATGATTATAACATGAGCCCAGAGGGATTTATATGAGTCTTAGAGGAACAACGAGGAGCAACTATTAAAAAAGAGAAAACATCCTTGTTGATAAAGATCGGCGTCATTGGCTAGAACAAGTGGAGCTGGTATCATCCTCTCAAGAGGGTAGCGAATACTGACAGATCAAATCTCCCAGTTGAGTCGTCAAAGCACCTTGATATCCTGCCTCTTGATGTTTTTCATAGTCATAGAATCTCAAATCAACTTGCTCTTTATACCCTCCAAGGGTCATCAAAGGCCTTAAAATCAAACTGGGTGCTGCTTTTAACATCGTAACAAAAGCAAGTAACAACGCTGCCCCTGCAAAAAGGACTGTATTCACTGCTACTTCCCAATGATCTTTCTCATCGTCTGAAAACAAGGCGCTGATACCAAGACCCACCTGCCAAGTGACGACTGCTGCAGAAACCAAAATGATCCCGATTGATGCAAATGGTACAAAAAGAACATCGAACAATTCATCCGCATAGTCATATTTGTCTTTCAGCGCGTCAAACACATACAGCCGCTCTATAGCCGCTTTTCCTAATAGTTGCATCCCACTCTCATCACCCTTTTTTCGCATCGATGTCATGACTTGCCCTGCTTTATAGTCTAATTGACGCCAATGATCAGCATAGTTTTGAAAGAAAGTATACTTCTCATTAGGGATTTTTTTGGCCAAAAACTGATTCGTCCCTTTCTTTAGATGATCACCCGTTTCTTCAGCCAATACTGCTGCGCCTGCAGTTAGTGCACCGAAAAACTCACCGACCCCCTCTGTTACACAAACAACTACCCCTCCATCCCTCTTATTACGCTCATGTCTTCTCATTACTCTCTCCCAATTCTCAATAGATATCTTTAAAGCAACCAATCAGGCAAAGACGTATACCTGCGCTCGCAGTGGTTCCGCTTTTAGTAAAGGAACGATACAGTTTAATTATTAAGGATTTATTAACAATCGTGTGATTATTGGTCACTAAGGTTATTTTTTAAGAAAAGCACCTTGTTCTATTACAAATTCTCCGCATTCTATCTCTGCATTCCACCCGCGCAAGCCCTTGTCATCCATCGCTGTAAAAAACAATTGTCCGTTTATAGTCTGCAAGCACGTCATCAACCGCGCTTGATGATCCGCATCCAATTCAGCCATCAAATCATCTAATAAATACACACAAGGCTTAGGTACCAAAGCAGCTTGAGCTAATTTCAATGCAATCAATACGATTTTTTGTTGTCCACGTGACAACCCTTGTTTGGCTTTTTTAGAGGACAACTCAAAATAGATATCCGCTTGATGCGCCCCACTCTGAGTATACTGACGCTGTAGATCACTGCTAAGTTGTTCATTCAACACCTCGTGTAACGTTCTTCCCGATTCTTTTTTATCCCATCCCTTATAATAAAAAATCCCACACGATACGTCTGTCAACTGTGCCAGAACCATTTGAAACTGCGCTTGCCAACGCTCGAAATAACGTGATCGCATCTCGTGCAAAGTACCCCCTAATTCAACCAACTGATTATCCCATGGAACGATGTGCGCGTGTCTTGCTTGTTGTCGCAACAACGCATTACGCTGCCGTAGTACCCAGCGGTAATTTTTCCACACCGTGTGATACATATGTTCCACGTGAAACAATCCCCAATCCAGGACCATTCGTCGAACCGACGGGCCGGCATCAATGATTTGAAAAATATCTTGATAACACACCTGGCATGGCAAGTGATGGGCAAGATCACTACTACTGTAACAAGGCTGTCCATTTAACTGAACCTTGGTAGCGCCCGACAACGATTTTTGAATACTGATAGAGTCGTCGTTGTCAGCGCGACCAAATACTGTCAAAGTGGACTCGAGCGATTGAATCAATGGGGTGGTTTCTCGGGTCCTAAAGGAATGCCCTGACCCCAACAAATAAACCGACTCTAACAACGACGTTTTACCACTGCCATTGTTCCCATAAAAGAAATTACATCGGGGGTGAAGGGAAAGTTGCGCGCTATGGATAGAACGTAAATGGTGTATCTGTAAGGTGGTTATCCTCATATTTTCATGGGCATTAATATATAAGAATAACTGTCATCATCAACGGAGCGAACTAAAATAGAGGTGTCTTCGTTACCGAATGAAAGACAAACCAATCCCTCTTGAAGATGATTCAACACATCCAGTAAATAATTGGCATTGATTCCAATTTTCAACTCAAGACCCTTTGTTTCAGCAGAAATGGTTTCAACCGCTTCTTCTTGATCATGATTATTAGCAACAATAGTCAATAGCCCGTCTTGAATATGAAGCAACACCGCCTTGGATTTTTCATGAGCTAAAATAACAATTCTGGATAATACGCGCTTTAAAACATCCCGGGAAACAATCAGTTCTTTGTCTTGCCCAGTAGGAATGGCCTTGGTATAAGAAGGAAATCGCGCCTCAATCAACTTTGATAATAACTGAAACTCTTGGGTAGTTAGTTTCACGTGGCGCAAAGAAAACGACAAAAGGACTACTTCATCCGTTACCGCATTCAACAGTCGAATGATTTCATTGACACCCTTTCTAGGGATTAGCAGCCGCCCATGCTCCGTATTAAGAGGGCACGGTAACCGTGAAATGGCCATACGATGCCCATCGGTCGCAACCGTCGTCATGGTTTTTGCATCGACTTCTAATAACAATCCATTTAAATAAGCACGAACATCTTGTTGGGACATGGCAAAACAAGTGGTTTGTAATACATGAAGAAGAGCGCTTCGTTGAACAGAAAACTCCGCTTGATTACACGCTTCATCAGACTTGGGATAATCATCCGCGGGAAGGGTGGCCACTTTAAATCGACTGCGCCCTTCAACAATCGACACAACCCCTTCATGAAAAGAAATCGTAGGTATGGCATCCTCATCCAACGAACGAATAATATCCATCATTTTTTTAGCAGGCACTGTAATAACTCCCGTTCCTTGACTGCTTTGACAAACCAAACGACTGGTGATTTCAATATCAAGATCGGTAGCAGTGAGAATCAAATCCGATTCAGTCAAACGTACTAAGATATTGGATAATACTGGACGAACTTGTTTTTTATCCACCGCATTCGCTACCGCAAGCAATGCAGGTAGAAGGATCTGCTTACTGATGGTCAATTCAAACATGGCTGGCTCACATCAAGAGGATAGTGTTCTCATTAGGTTTTTGTAATCTTCAGCAAAATCCGATGCTTCCGATACCAACGATTTGACCTTGCGACACGCATGAATAACGGTCGTGTGATCACGCCCTCCAAAATTGTCACCGATTTCAGGAAGACTATGATTCGTCAATTCTTTTGCTAACGCCATCGCCATCTGTCTTGGTCTAGCAATGGATCGACTACGTCTTTTTGATAACAAATCAGATACCTTGACCTTGTAATACTCACAAACGGTCTTTTGAATATTATCAATGGTTACTAATTTGTCTTGTAGGGCTAATAG
>CAMBHM010000120.1 GCA_945867185.1 Legionella genomosp. 1 | reverse complement strand
GACAAATAAAATAGAATCGCGGGGAGTGTTGTCAGGGACATCTGTTGCAACGGCTTCAATAGGGGGAGAGGGAGGAGCCGCTTTACAGTTGAGAAATTTTGATTTGGATAGCCAAGTATCACTTGGGTAGTAAATTACCAAGAAAGACTTATCCTGAATGGCGGTGAGGATTGGTTTTGTCAGGGGCGAAGGCAGTGCAGGACAGCCCCAACTGCGACCAGCTCGCCCATATTTTTTGATAAAATCCTCTTCCACGTACCATCCGCCATGCATAACGATATATCGCTGTGAAGCATTGTCGTTAAATCCTTTATCTAGACCTTGTAGTCGCAACGATAACCCATCTCGACCGTAATACGTTTGTTCGGTTCGATAGACGCCGACACTGCTGGCTTTGCTGTTGTTTTTATTCGAAAGGAAGGTTGTGGTGGTGGTCCCAGAGGTGATTCCATGGGAAACGTAGGTATTAAACAGCAGTTTATTTTCTTTCAGATCAAAGATCCACAGACGTTTTTGATTTGAAGGCAGAGAGTAGTCAATGATGGTGAGGATCTGGGTGTGTGAAATGGCTTGTGCTTGGGCGCAGGTGAGGGATGCAATGGTTTTTTGAATGGTCGCTTCAGATAATAAAGGCCCGCCTTGTTGTCTCAGTAGAGTTTCAATCGTAGGGGAGGGTTTTGGAAACAACAAGTGACTGAGGGCGGTTCTTAGCGAGGACCAAGTGTGATGGATCTCTTCAAGAGAAGGGCTTTCCGCTAAAGATGTGTGAGAGAGACAGAGTATACAAGCTGCAAAAAACCATCGGCATGGATGCATCATGGGATCTCCTTAACGAGCGCACAGTATTACTATAGTCTAATTTGTGCGTTGTGATGGGTGAGGAGAAGTTGTTTGCTGAGCCACTCTCAACGTTGTTACGGGATGTCGAAAGCGGATGGATTGCTATATTCTCGCCATGAAAATCCTTTGGCTTCGATAAGCTCTAAGATGAGATAGACCGATTCGTTGATAGAAAGCTGCGAGGTATCAAGGATTAGATCAGCGTCGAGAGGGACTTGATATGGATCGCTTACCCCAGTGAAGTGAGGAATCATGCCCAAATCAGCTTTGTGGTAGAGCCCTTTGGTATCTCGTTGTCGGCATATGTCGATGGGGGTGGAGACATAGATCTCAATGAACCCACCAATAGCTTGAATTCGATCTCGTACCTCTTGACGTGTGGCGTCGTAGGGCGCGATGGCCGCACAAATGGCAATACCTTGATGCTTGGTGATTTCAGAGGCAACATATCCCAAGCGTTGAATGTGTGTGTCGCGATCCGTTTTAGAAAAGCCCAACTCTTGAGACAAATGTCGACGGGTGATATCACCATCGAGTAGGGTGACGCGCCGGTGACCGCTTTCACGCAGTTTGGCAACTAAAGATTTGGCAATGGTTGATTTACCCGCTCCAGACAGTCCTGTAAAAAAAATGGTGTACCCTTGCGTTTGTTTGGGTGGATAAGCGAGTGCAAGCTCTGCCAAAACTTCTTCAAACGAAAACCAAGCGGGAATGTGTTGGTGAGTCTCTAATCGACGTCGTAGTTCCGATCCGGATAGATCAATGGGAGTATCGTGGGGTTCTAGTTCTTCGGTGGTTAAAAAAGTATTTTTTTCTTCAACATAGACGACGGCGGGGAAGAAAACCGGCGTTATGCCGATTTCATCGGCATAACGTTGCAGAAGTATTTGAGCGGCAAAGGGCTCATAAAAGGGTTTTCCATGGCTATCCAATCCCGGGCCTGCATGATCTCGACCGACAATAAAATGAGTCACCCCATGATTTTTTCGAATAAGGGCATGCCAGACGGCTTCTCTCGGCCCTGCCATGCGCATCGCCAAGGGTAATAAGCTTAAAAGAGCGGTGTTTTTCGGATAGTGGCCCATCATTTTTTCATAACAGCGTACACGGGTTCTGTAATCGATATCACCTGGTTTTGTTTGCCCTACGACCGGATGAATGAGGAGATGAGCACCGATCTGATCGGCTGCTCGTTTTGTCAGTTCGTAGTGGGCGCGATGCATGGGATTTCTGGTTTGAAAAGCGATGATTTTAGACCAGCCTAGCGCTGTAAACTGTTGTTTTAATTGAGCCGGGGTATGCCGATAGGTTGTAAAATCTACAGGTGTAGGTGTGTTGATGGGGGTGAGGGGTCCGCTCACATACCAGGGGCCTGTTTCCTGTAATAAAGTGTATACCCCTGGGTGGGCTTCATCGTCTGAGCCATAGACAAGACGTGCTTCGAGCATTTTATCAGGTTGCCACCTATCAGTGATGGTCAGGGAGGCCAAGGGCGTGTTGTCAGTGTCGGTGAGGCTGAGCGTATCGCCAAGGGTTAGGTTATGAGCCAGATGATGAGACACATCTAAGGTGATGGGAATAGGCCATAGGGCGCCATTGCTTAAACGCAAGTTGTTACAGACCGAGTCGTAGTCAACTTTGGAAAGAAAGCTTGTTAAAGGGGCATAGACATCAGTCAGCAAACATTCTAAATCACACAATTGGCGTGAAGACAATACGAGCGAATGGTGTTTGGTTGGGGGTTGGATGGGCAGTGAGAGGATGTTGTCGGCGTAGTCACTCATCGCAGTTTGGTGCGAAATAATGAGGATGGTTACGGTGCCTCGTAACGCTTTGAGAGCTTGTTGGATGTGGGTAATGTTGTTTTGATCTAAGGCACTGGTACTTTCATCGAGCACCAAAAACTGGGGATGGGTGAGTAAAGCGCGTGCTAGAGCAAGACGTTGTCGCTCACCAGTAGAGAGTTGAGAGCCGTTATCACCAATGGTTGTATCTAACCCTTGTGGTAGGGCGCGTACGAAATCAGCGGCTGCAGCTTTTTCTAAAGCGCACCACAAGGCTTCATTCGTTTGAGGTGGACACAACGCTTGCAAATTATTGCGTACGGAGGTGTTGAATAAAACAGTATCTTGAGTGACGTAGGCGATGTAGGGCCGAAAAGCAATGAAATCCTCAAGGGTGAGACGATGCCCATCCATGGTGAAGTGCCCTGAGGTAGGTTGTAAGAGTCCTACAATGAGATCTGCAAGCGTTGATTTTCCAATGCCTGAGGGGCCAATCAGAGCGGTAGTGGTATTTTTTTTGAGGGTGAATGATACCTTCTGAAGGATGGGTTGATCGCGATGAAAACTGATGTTGTGCAAGGTGATCTGATCCTGAAAGGTAGGCGGGCTGCGGGGGTGTTTTTGAGAAGATTCCTGATGAGTCATAGCGGCTTGTAGTTTGTTTTTGAGATCGCGGTAACTGGGTATTTGGTATAGCAGCCGTTGGTAGATTTGCTGAGAAGACGACACCATGGGCAGGATGCGTGCAAAAATCATGAGCAGCAGCAATAAAGAAGAGAAGGGCATATGGAGAATCGAAAGAGCGACCCATAATAAGGTACTGAAGATGAGAACAGAACCTAGGCTATACCGTAATTTTGTAGCAGCCGTCACGTGGGTGAGATGTTGATTTTGCTGCTCTAATGAGAGGCTCATGGTTTGCGCTTCTTGGATATAACGTTGTTCAAGGCCGGAGGCTTTGATCATTTTCAAGGCGCTGAGATGTTCGTTTAGTAGTTGTAAGAGGGCTTGATTCTGATCTAAATGTTCTGCCCCTGATTGGGATGTCAATCGGTGTAGTGCCCGCATGGTGCGGAGTAACAGGAGTGCGGTAGTCGTTGCGAGGAGCGTCATTTTCCAGGATAAGAGAAAGGCTAAGAAGGTATATACCCCAAGTAGGGTTGCGTTGTTGAGAAGGGTCAATAGTTGAATACTGGAGACCATGACGGATTGGACTTGTGTGGTTAATCCATGTAGTAAATGTGCTGATTGTTGATTGGAAATAAAATCCCAGTTGCTTTTAAATAGTGCACTGATGAGCTGGTGTCGTACGTGATGGGTGTGTTGTTGTTGTAAAGCGGTGCTGATTTTTTGCTCCGCATAAACGCTCAGGGCCACGAGGCTTAATACGACTGTGTAGCAAAGGAGTACACTAAAGAGAGTTAGGGGGAGATGAAGTGTTTGAAAGAGGGCTGTGATTTGAGTGCCTGCTTGGGGGATGGTTTGTTTTGATAAACCAATGACTTGTAATAAAGGCAATATCAATAACAAACCAGCACCCGCGCTCACGCTTCGACAGAGCATCAAGAGTAGGGTCATGATCATTCTGAATGGGCTAAATCGAAATACGTCTAGAAAAAGTTGTAACATGAAGCGCTCGTTGGAGGTTTTGTTCATATTGATTTCTCTAAATATCCAAAGCGCGCCATGACGTCCTCATGATCGCCAATAATCCGTGTCATTTGGGCGTTTGTTAAGGTGTTTTTCCAATCGCCCACGATGCCTTTTCTAAAAAACTGTTTTACGTTGAGGGGTCTTTCTTGAAAGCCTGATTGTTTTTCCAAATCTTGTAATTTGTTAATATGTGTTTCTTCTATGGCCGCTTCAATAGCGGCCTGTGAGGTGTCTATGCGTAAAAATTGAAAGGCCTTGGTAAAAGTGGGTAGTGGTGTGTTCAACAGGTCTTCATAACGAATCACCATGAGGGGAACAGGGACATTGGTGGTCCAACTTTGTACATGAAGAGACCAGGACAATAATCGTTGGCGTAATTGTGGTGCTTGTTTACGGGGATTGTTGCAAAAAGCAAAGTTGGGATTACCCAAGTGCGTAATGGCATCATCGATGGAACAATTGGAGTGGTTGGCAAATGAAATGGCCACATCCAACGGATTTCTTACAAAATACAGTGCGCCCAAGCACCCTTCGGACGGAATCATTGGGGAGTTGCTATCAGTCATCGTATAGGCATCATGAATTTTATGATAGCCCGTGTGTTCTTTTCCTTGCCAAGCGTAGACGGCTGGGCGTAAGCAATCTATCTCATCGTGTGTTAAAAGGGCGCTATCAAATCCCAATGTTTCGTCTACAAAACCGCGAGCACTCGCAATGGCGCCGGTATGGATGTTGTTGAGATCAAGGG
>CAMBHM010000119.1 GCA_945867185.1 Legionella genomosp. 1 | reverse complement strand
ACAGAAGATCTGAAATCATTGGATGCGTTGCCAAAAAACGCCCGTGCCTATTTAAATCGGATCGAAGCCTTATTAGAAGTGCCTATTGATATCATTTCAACAGGGGCAGAGCGAGATTCAACCATTATGTTGCGCCATCCATTTCATTGATGCCCATAGGTTGGGCCTTGGCCCAACCATCAACAAGGACTCTTATGAAAAAAGCAGTGGTTCTATTCTCAGGCGGGCTTGATTCAACCACCTGCCTTGCAATCGCCGCCTCACAAGGATATGCCTGTTACGCCTTGAGCTTTGATTATGGGCAAAAGCATCGGGCCGAATTGGTTGCTGCCCAGCGTATCGCTCAATTGTTTGTTGTTCAACAACATGAAATCGTATCTTTGGCACTGGATAGACTAGGACCTTCAGCGCTCACCGACTCAAAAATCGAGATCGCTGATTATACTTCGAAGACTACGATTCCTTCGACCTATGTGCCTGCAAGAAACACCATCATGCTCTCTATTGCATTGGGCTTTGCAGAAACGCTTGATGCGGATGCCATTTTTATTGGGGTGAGCTCGGTGGATTATTCAGGGTATCCAGATTGTCGTCCTGACTATCTACAAGCCTTTAGAGCTTTGGCACAGTTGGCGACCAAACGTGGCGTGGAAGGCCACCCGGTTTGCATTGAAAGTCCGTTGATAGAGTTAACGAAAGCCAAAACGATTCAACTGGGGACGGCGTTAGGCGTGAATTATTCGGAAACGGTGTCTTGTTATCGAGCCACTGATGAAGGGAGAGCCTGTGGTCGATGTGACAGTTGCGCCCTTCGGAAAAAGGGTTTTCAAGAGGCGGGTATACCTGATCCCACACGGTATGTATCATGACCCTCTACAGCGCCTTATTTCAGCCACTTGATTTGGGATTCACAACGCTTAAAAATCGTATATTGATGGGCTCCATGCATACAGGGCTTGAAGAGAAAAAGGAAGGCCTCGGCAGGCTCGCTGCTTTTTATCGAGAGCGCGCGCTCGGAGAGGTTGGACTTATAGTGACAGGTGGTTTTGCACCGAATCGATCAGGTCGTCTTGCGCCACAGTCTGCAAAATTGACTTCTGTAAAAGAGCAAGCACGACATGAATTGGTCACGCACACGGTACATGAATCAGGCGGAAAAATAGCTTTACAGATCTTACATGCGGGTCGCTATGGGTACCATCCGTTTATCACGGCCCCTAGTCGTATCAAATCACCCATCAGCCCCTTTACCCCCTGGGCCATGAGCGCACGTCGAGTGGTAAAAACAATAGCTCATTTTGCCAGGTGTGCGAGATTGGCTCAATTGGCTGGCTATGACGGTGTGGAGATCATGGGCAGTGAGGGGTATTTAATCAATCAATTCATCGTGTCGCATACGAACCACCGCAGTGATGAGTGGGGGGGGAGCTTTGAAAAACGGATGCGATTTCCTATTGAAGTGGTGCGTGCCGTCCGAGAAGCCGTAGGGACTCAGTTTATTATTATTTACCGCTTATCCATGCTTGATTTGATGACTGAGGGGAGTAGCTGGGAAGAAGTTGTGCTGCTCGCTCAAGCAATTGAACAAGCGGGGGCTACCTTGATCAATACAGGCATTGGCTGGCATGAGGCAAGGATCCCAACGATAGCAACGGTTGTACCACCTGCAGCGTTTCGTCAAATCACGCAAAAAATAAAACCGCATGTGTCGATTCCTGTGATCGTGTCTAACAGGATAAACACCCCGGAGTTAGCAAACACCTTACTGACGGAGGGTGTGGCTGATCTCATTTCTATGGCGCGTCCTTTCCTAGCTGATCCTGGTTTTGTTCATAAGGCCATGCGAGGAGAGTCCCATGCTATCAATGTGTGCATTGCTTGCAACCAGGCTTGTTTAGATCAGATTTTTGTGAATAAAACAGCGTCCTGTTTGGTCAATCCACAAGCGTGTCATGAAACAGAATTGGTCTATACGGTGGCTGCTCCATCAAAACGGATTGCTGTGGTGGGTGCCGGCCCTGCTGGATTGGCCTTTGCTTCGGTTGCGGCATCTCGTGGTCATCAAGTGATCTTGTTTGAAAAAAATGATGCGTTGGGTGGGCAGTTTAATCTTGCTAAAAAAATTCCAGGTAAAGAAGAATTTCAACATACTATCACTTATTTTACACATCAACTCGCTCTGCATGATGTCACGGTTCATCTGAATACAGAGGCGTCTGTCACACAGTTAGAGGGATTTGATGAAGTCGTTCTTGCAACAGGCGTTCTTCCAAGAATACCTGTTCTGGAGGGAATTGAGCGTGCAATGACCTATCTAGAGGTGCTACAGGGTACCAAAGTGCCTGGTCAACGTGTTGCTATTTTAGGCGCAGGGGGCATTGGATTTGATGTGGCGACGTATTTGGCTGCAGGCACGGATTCTGCCACCTCTTTTTATGATGAATGGGGCATTGATCTGACCGTGTCTCATCGAGGGGGACTAAAGCCACCATTGGTGGCCAATTCTTCTCGTACGTTGCATGTATTACAACGAAAAAAAGAAAAACCAGGAAAACGTCTCGGAAAAACAACAGGTTGGATTCATCGATTACATCTTAAACATAAAAATGTTCATCTATGGAGTGGGGTTCAGTATAGTCGAATTGATGAACAGGGACTGCATTTCATGTTAGACGATAAGCCGTGCCTGCTTGAAGTGGATTCTGTGGTGATCTGTACGGGACAAGTAGAAGACAGTACGCTGTTTCGTCCTTTGAAAGACCAAGGTCAACGGGTACACGTGATCGGTGGTGCTTACAAAGCGTTGGAGTTGGATGCGCGCCATGCGATTGGGCAAGCTTGTCGATTAGCGGCATTGTTGTAAAGCAAAGCGATCCTAACTTGTAAACCCAAACAACCATAATGGGATCCGCTGCCCAATCCCAACTTCAAGATCATCAGAAACCAGATAAGCATTTGGATGATCTTTGATTTGAGAAAAATCTTTTTTTAAGTGGATGGCGCAATTGTTTGATTAACTCTCTCCTTTTTATAGCGTTCATCTGTAAGCGTACTTTGAAACTGCACCCATGGGGTGTCTGTAATGGTTTTTATCTCGTCTAAGAGAAACGCAGCAAATGAATGTTGATGGTAACGGGTTTTGGGATCACGCAAAAAATCATTGATGCTTGTGGTAGCGGCCTCGAGGGTTTGTGCGCCAAAAACAGTCTGCTCTAGGTTTTTTGCTCGCTGTTGTCCATGAGTACCATGACGTATGAATGTAAACAATCCATTTGCCCCACGGATCTGTGATCCATTAAACCAGTTTGCATACTTGATCTGTGCTATCGTGGTCATCCATTTTATTTTTTCCAAAGGACTTGGGATCAACGCTAATAACCGGCTTAGATAAACGGGATTTGTTCCTGAAGTTATGTAGGACTCAAGTATCGCGAAACCATCTACGGTTTTTTCTTTCATTGCTTTGAGACGAAGGTGTTCTGGATATAAAGCCAAGATGATCAGTAAGGAATTGGGAGTTGAGGCCGCTTCATGGAGTAGTCTATGACACTTGTTTTCTTCTATACGGTATAGTAGACGACCCCGCTTATCAAGTAGTGTCTTACTGCACTTATCTTCTGCCATCACCGCTTCAAGACGAGCTGATTCGGGTAAGAGCTCCAAGATGAGCCGCAAGGAGTCGGGATTTGAAACGGCGCTATGGAGTAGCGTCTTGCCATAACGATTTCTTTCTATCACTGCTTTAAGACGAGCTGGTTCGGGTAAGAGCCCTAAGATGAGCCGCAAGGAGTCTGGATTTGAAACGGCGCCATGGAGTAGCGTCGCGCCTCCTTCTATCACTGCTTCAAGACGAGCTGATTCGGGTAAGAGCTCCAAGATGAGTCGCAAGGACTCCACATTTAAACTCACTTGGTGGAGTAGTGTCTCACCATAACTATTTTTTTCTTTCACTAAAGCAAGGCGCATCTCTATGGGTGCGAGCGATAAAAGAGTGGGGTACGATACGCGGCATTGAATAATAAAATCAATCGTATTCCGCCTCGTGATTTTTTCGTGATTACACAACAAGGCTTTGAAAAAAGCACTTTTTTGCTCTTCGTTGAGTACGTTATCGTTTATCATGTCAATCAATTGCACTGGTAACTCAGATCGTGGCATTTTTGCATGCTGTATCAAGGAGGCATACAGTGTTGATTGAAAATGGATCAGCAAGTTGAGGTAGTCATAAGCGTTAGATAACACAATCTTATGGATGGCTTTTTCAAGACCTGCAGTAGGCAATGCTATGGTGCTTTCCATGGCACTTGTGGGAAGCGATCGATAACCCATGACACCTAATGAAAGAAGAAGGCTCTGTATTCGAAACAAATCCTGAGGGATCTGTTTAACTCTTTTTCCTTCATGAGTAGGTAGGCTGGGTGTTTCTTGAGTGGAGAGGGCTAAACACAGACTGTGTAAAGCGCGAGATTCGATGGTCTGTTGTGTATACGTTTCATCGTCGTTGCAATAACACAGTTGCAAGATCCCTTCTTTGAGAACCAATACGATTTTATCTTTACGCATAATGGCGCTTCTATCCCGCTCAGTGGGTTCTTCAAAGAGGACCTCAACAGGACAGCGCAGTTGACCTTTGTAGTTTTTTTGGAGGCTGGCTAGATGCGCTGTTGAGAGCATGGGGTGGGTGTTTAAAATGGTTTGATTGCTCGGGGCGTCGAGGATAGACTGAAGCATCTGTGCGCCTATTTCAATACACTGCTGGTCTTCTAAGTGCCCGATAACGGCGGTCAGGGAGTGACCGTTGGCTCCATATAGCGACAACAAAGCATTTCGTGTTTCGACAGGAAGAAACTTCATATAGTCCTGAAAGGCCTCGAAGGCTCTTTCCGCCCCCTCACTTGCATAGGTAGCGCCAGTCATCGCCGACCCCCCCATACGAAGGGCTTGTGTGAGGGATGATAAAACCTCGAAGGGTGTTCGGCCTTTTCCATCGAGAAGGGATAGATGCTCTGATAGTTGTCTTAAAGCAGGATTGTGTTGGTATAATCGCTTGGCTAGTTCAGGGGCACTTGCGACCAGCATGGTTTTGTACCGTCGGTGTGTGCGAAAATCA
>CAMBHM010000118.1 GCA_945867185.1 Legionella genomosp. 1 | reverse complement strand
GCAGCGGGAGATCTATGCCTTGGTGTTGCAGGCGCAAAAAGCAGGTATGGCCTGTGTGCGTCCCGGGCATTATTGGAACGAAGTGCAACAAGCGGTCGTTCGAACATTGACCTCTGGATTATGTGATCTTGGACTGTTGAAGGGATCGGTCGATGGGCTGATAACACAAGAGGCTTATAAATCATTTTACATGCACAACTCCGGGCACTGGCTAGGCCTTGATGTGCATGATGTTGGGTCTTATCAGAGACAAGGAGCATGGCGTCCATTTGAACCAGGCATGGTGCTGACTGTTGAGCCAGGGTTATATATTAGTCCCAATCATCCAGGCATCGATCCGCGTTGGGGCGGCATTGGGATCCGCATCGAGGACGATGTGTTGGTGACAGCGGAAGGATGTCAGAATTTATCACAAGCGTTGGTGTCTGAAATAGATGATATTGAGGCTTTGGTTCGTGGTGGATAATGCTTGAAACCGATGTCTTGATTATTGGGGGGGGCTTAGCGGGTGCGACCTTGATGCTTGCGTTGGCAGGATTGGGAGTTCGGTCGCAGTTGATTGAGGTCAATCCTATTTCAAATCGTGAACCCACTGATTTTGATGCACGTACCTTGGCTTTAGCTCCGGCTAGTGTTCGCTTATTGCAAATGCTTCAGGTTTGGCCACTGTTAGAAGCCGAGGCCTCTTCTATCCTGTCCGTTCATGTTTCCGAACAGCACCGTTTTGGTCAGTTAGAAATGCAGGGGACGGCAGAGACGCCATTGGGCCATGTAGTAGAAATGCAGCAGATCAACCAGGCCTTGAATCAATTGCTTCCTGAAGATCAATTGATTGCGCCAGCTACCGTGCAGGCATTGGATCCTATAAAAGGAGAGGTGACGTTTCTGCGTGCGGGGCGTCAAGAGATTTTGTCTGCCCGACTGATTGTGGCGGCTGATGGGACAGATTCAACGGTACGTCGATTGTGCCACCTGCAAGCGCAGGTAAAGGCTTATGAACAGTTGGCGGTGGTTGCTAATATTGGATTGGCGCGCCCGCATTGTCAAAAAGCCTATGAACGATTTACGCCATCAGGGCCGTTGGCACTGTTGCCGATGAGCCATCAGCGTTCGGCTTTGGTGTGGGCCTTGGAACCGAAGGAAGCGGAGCAGATGTTAGCACGCTCTGAACGTGATTTTTTAAAGGCTTTACAGCGCGCCTTTGGGTACCGATTGGGGCGCTTTGTGAAGGCGGGTAAACGTGTCATTTACCCTTTGAAACAAGTGCTCATGCCAAAACAAGTGTTGGGATCGGTGGTGTTTGTTGGAAATGCCGCGCATACATTGCATCCTGTGGCAGGGCAAGGATTTAATTTGGGGTTGCGAGATGTTGCTATGCTCGCACAATGTATTGCTGAATACGGACTGGATTCAAATATGCTTGTGGAGTACCAACGTTTGAGAAAACAGGATACGGCTGTCATCACGTATTTGACAGATGGCTTGATAGCCGTGTATGCCAACCGGCTCCCTGGTGTATCGGTATTGCGCGGTGCAGGCTTGCTGGCTTTAGAGGTGATGTCCCCCTTACAACAGGTGCTGACTCGATATACACAAGGGTTTGGTGGCGTGAGCCCTGATTTAATTTGTGGGATCCCTTTGAGGAGTCGTCATGATCTCGTCGTTTGAAGTGGTGGTATTAGGGGGCGGTGTGGTTGGGTTGAGTGCGGCCCTGGCGATGAGCCAACGCGGGTATAAAGTAGCCCTGCTTGATGCGGGCCCCTTGGTAGCGCATCAGTCCTCTTCTCGGGTGTATGCCATCAATCATGCTTCACAAAGGTTATTCTCGGAGTTGGGCGTTTGGGCAAGCTTGGATGCACGACATGTTTCACCGTATCGGCATATGCATGTCTGGGATGCTTCAACAACAGCGCACATTGATTTTGATGCACGGTTGGTGGGCCGTGATCGCTTGGGGACTATTTTACTAGAATCGGTTCTAAAACAAGCGCTGTTTGAGCAACTGGAAGTGGCGGGGGTGACGCTATACTCAGACACAAGAATAGGTACTGTGCAGAACACCTCAGATCGAATGATTTTAAGGGATGATAAGACCGAATGGCATGCTGATTTGATGATACTGGCAGAAGGGGCCGCCTCGACGACAAGGGCTTGTTTAAACGTGCCATTGACTACGTGGTCGTATCATCAGGATGCTTTGGTTGCAACCATGCAGACGGAAAAAGCGCATGAGGGAACGGCGTATCAAGTGTTTCAACAGGGGGAGTCATTGGCGTTCTTACCGTTGGCACATCCGCATCATGTTTCGATTGTTTGGTCAGCAAGTCCTTCACAGGTTGAAGACTTGTTGGCGTATAGTGAGACGGTATTTTCAGAAAAAGTAGCCAAGACCATGTCCTATGTGCTCGGTAACTGTCAAGTATTGGGGACGCGTCATGCCTTTCCACTGCACATGCGACAAGCGCAACGGTACAGTGGTGCTCGTTGGATCCTGATGGGGGACGCGGCGCATACGATCCATCCGATGGCAGGTTTGGGATTGAATCTGGGATTAGCGGATCTTTCTACTTGGTTGAAACTTTTACAAAATGATAAGGATTCTCTTGTTTCTTCTCGTTTGTTGGAAGCCTATCATCGTGAGCGGCGTGCGAAAGCGTGGCAAACCATCGTACTCATGGAAGGTATCAAAATGATATTTTCTAATCCATCTTCTCCTGTTCGATGGTTAAGGGGAGTCGGTCTTCGTGCGTGCGATCGATTGTCTCTTCTTAAAAGACTGTTTATTGGGCAAGCTGATTTTTCATAAAAGGGGTGTGGTATGAGAGTATTAAGTGCGATGGTGTTGTGTGTGTGTGTGAGTGTGAGTGCACTTGCACAAGAGGTGCAGGTGATCGGCAGTATTGATCGGCCGATTACAGTGTCTCCTGCCACGCGTTTTGCAGCGCCAGTTATCAAACAGATCACTTTATTAAGAATTGCGTTGTCTGCTAAGGCACGACATACCTTCCGCAATCGGCTAGAGCAGGTGCAACAGTCAGCACCTCATACGCTTGGGATGACCTCTGTGCAGTTAGGGATGGGACGAGTGCCAGTACTTGATCAAGGAGGGCATGGTACTTGTGTGACGTTTGCCAATACCGCAGCGATTGATGCGGTACTTGATCGAGGGGATTATATAAGCCAACTGTGTCTTTTACAGCTCGGCCAATACATAGAAAACAATGGGTATAATCCAAGTGGATGGGAGGGTGCCTTGGGTGGGGCGGTTCTTAGCCAAATGGACGCTTATGGAATAGTGAGCAAGGCCAATCAAACCGCAGTTGGATGTGGAGGGCTGACGCAGTACCCTGCTGGTGGACAGTCCAAGACTGACATGACGCCGGAAGCCTATCATCAGATAGCAAGCGCCTTGAATAATACGCGGGTTGCTTGGTCATCGATGTTAGATTCTTATCAAGCCGTATTGGATAGTGTGAATATGGATGACATGCTGATGCTTGTAAAAAAATCATTGAACGCAGGAGACAGGCTCACGTTTGGTGTATTATTGCCTGCGAGTACTGAGGGGATAGCAGGGGCTGTAGGACGTTATAAAGCCTCTTATGACAGCTGGATCTTAACGCCTGAGATAGTAGAGGGGATGGCCTCTGAAACGGATCTACCAGGGCATGAAATGATTATCACGGGTTATGACGATGCAGCGGTTGCTGTGGATGCCAAGGGCCAAACACATCAAGGTTTGTTGACATTGCGAAATTCCTGGGGTGAGCGAGTGGGTGATCACGGGGACTTTTACATGTCCTACGCCTATTTCAAAGCGTTGGTATTAGAAATTCAACGTATTCGTCAGTTGAGCTAAGACTCAATGCACACCACTTGTTCTTGTTGACCAAGACCACTGATAGCCAGGACCACCCGATCATTGGGTTTTAAATAGGCCTCTTCGCCTAATGATTTGGCGGTACCTGGGGCCGAGCCCATGGAAATGACGTCCCCGGGATATAAGGTGAAGTATTGGCTGACATAGCTTACGATAGCGACATCGTTGTGAAGATAGTCTCTAGTATTGAAGTTTTGTCGGAGCATCCCATTCACCCATAGTTTGATTTGTAACTGGTTTGAGTCGGCAATGTCATCTCGAGTGACAAGATACGGGCCAATGGGGGCGGCATTGTCAAACCCTTTGGCTTTGGTATATTGTGTGTCCCCTGTTTCCAGTTGCAAATAGCGATCCGAGAGATCATTGACGCACAAATATCCTAGAATATGCTCTTTGGCTTCTTTTTTGCTGATATATTTTCCTTTTTTACCGATGACAATGCCAAGCTCGGCTTCCCAATCTAATTTTTTAGTATTGCGGGTGTATAAAATAGGATCGTTGGGTCCACAAACTGCGGAAGAAGGTTTTAAAAATACGACCATGTGACCGTTTTTTAATGGCGTCATGCCCATTTGTTTGGTGTGTAAGCGAGAATTAAATCCAATGCAGATCACTTTCCCGATGCGATCAAGACAGGGACCCAGACGAGTTGTTTGGCTGATGAGGGGTAATTGACTGGGATCAAGTGTTTTTAATTGTTCCATGCAAATCCAATCCGCAAGACATTGAGGATTGAAGTCCGCGATCCAAGCAGACAGATCGCGGACTCTACCATCTGCATCCAGCAATCCTGGACGCTCTGCATCGCGCGCTCCAAATCGCACCAGTTTCATAGCATTCTCTTTTCAAAGGCCACACCCTAAGTATAGAGTACGCTGTTCATTTCTGTTGGAGTGTTTTCTCGTCTGGACCAGGGTTCTATTCGTTGTGTGTGAGCTCTTATTCACGGTACTATGGAAGGCTTCACTCAGAGGATGTCCTATGCGTTCATTCACGGTACTTGATTCTTGGATTTCAGGGGTAGATCAGCTTTTGCGTACCTTGATAGTGCCAACAGCAAGGCAAAGTGTCCGGGCGATCCCTGGTGTTGCTCTTTTAGAGTCTCCTCTAACCGCCGCTGAGAAGCGTCACGTGGCAGGGTTGATGCGCGTGAATCATGCGGGTGAGGTTTCGGCACAAGCGTTATATCAGGGACAAGCATTGACTGCGCAATTAACAACGGTCAAGGCACAAATGATGACGGCGGCGGCTGAAGAAGTGGAGCA
>CAMBHM010000117.1 GCA_945867185.1 Legionella genomosp. 1 | reverse complement strand
TGCAAGAGCTGGGCAAAAATGCTGATTTAAATGCCAAGGCCTGGGAAAGCTTGGTTAGTTTTAGTCGTGTCAATGGATTTTTTGGTCAAGTATTTGCTTCAAAATGTGATGAGGAGATGTTAGCTCGGTTGTCTATGTTAACCAAGGACATCGCAGCCTTACGTGATCAGGTGAAGTTTTTAACCTCAAAGGTCAACTTCTTGCTGGATGCGACGCTCGGCATGGTGAACATTGAACAAAACAATATTATCAAGATTTTCTCTATTGCAGCGGTTATTTTTTTGCCCCCTACACTCATTGCGAGTATTTATGGCATGAATTTTTCTGTGATTCCGGGGTTACAATGGCATTATGGATACGCCACCTCCATTGTACTTATGTTGTTGTCAGGGTGGTTGCCTTATCAATATTTTAAAGTGAAAAAGTGGTTATAGTCCTATAAGATCTTTAAAAACGTTCCAAAAACGCCTGAAAATGTAACTTGGACTCTTCTTTGCGTAGATAATCTTTTAACTGATCTATGGAACTCGTGCAGTCCGCTTGGGATAGGTTGCCTCGTAGGACTTCAAAGCGCAAGTAGACGCAATAGGTATTTAACACATCTGTTTCACAATAATCTCGAATCTCTTTGAGGTTTCCTTTCTGATACTCTTCCCAAACATGTGCACCATTCATACCCATTTTTCCTGGGAATCCGAGCATGCTTGCGATTTCATCTAAGGGGGCGAAAGCCTTGTTTTGATAACCGGCTAATACGTCCATCAAGTCCAAGTGGCGGGTGTGAAAACGGTTTAAGTAATTATTCCAACGAAAGGGTTGCAGGTGGTCCCCTATTTCCCAATAAGTCTTGGCAGGGACTTTGTGAAGCAGGGCTCGATAATGTAACACTGGTAAATCAAAGCCGCTGCCATTCCAGCTGACGAGGGTTGGTGTATGTTTATCAATGCCAGCGAAGAAGCGGGTTATTAATTCTTTTTCATCCGATGATTCATCACCGAGAGACCAGACTGTGATTTGATTTGGGCTGCTTAATACCAAAGAAATAGCTACTATCTTTTGTAGATGATGGGGTAAAAAATCATGACCTACTTTGGCTCTGCGAAGGGCAAAGAGGGCAGAAGCGGTGTCCTCATCAGAGAGATCCTCTAATGCATAGAGCCTGCGCCCTGTTTCAACATCGGGGATGGTTTCAATATCAAAGACTAAAATAGACATAGGTGTGCAATCTAAAAAAGCAAGGGTACTACGATAGCATAGGTCTGATGCATAGAGGTATACTTGCCGTGGTATTTAGATTTTTTTATGGATGAGTACGTATGGGTCAGATGAAAATTTTAATTCCCTTATGTTTGATAGTGCTCTTGGTTGGGTGTGTCACGACGCCGCCAAGGCGCTTAGATAATGTATGCCATATTTTTAAGCAATATCCTCGTTGGTATCGCGATGCATTGGATGTAGAACATCGGTGGCGGGTCCCTATTGCTGTACAAATGGCTATTATTCACCAAGAGTCAAAATTTGATGCCAGGGCGCAACCTGAGCGGACCAAGTTATTGTGGATCATCCCTTGGAAGCGTCCCTCTACGGCCTATGGGTATACCCAAGCGCTGCAAGGGACTTGGGCCGTGTATAAGCGCTCTCAAGGTGGTTTGTGGGCTTCTAGGGAGAACTTTTCAGATGGGGTTGATTTCATTGGGTGGTATGCCAATGAGGCTTATAAACGTGCGGGGATCCCTCGTGACGATGCGTATGCCTTATATCTTGCTTATCATGAAGGGATTGGTGGATATCAACAAAAAACTTATTTAAGAAAATCTTGGCTTATTCCGGTTGCGCACAAAGTGAGCGCGCGATCGAAGATTTATCAAGCGCAATTGGCGTCTTGTCATCCAACCCATTATTGAATCAAGACTTATGATGACAAGATCTTGTTAAACCGGTACGATACCGTAATTTTGTAAGGGTGGGAGTGTGGGTATGGGGGTCATGCGGTTAATGTTATTGGGCGGGCCAGGTGCTGGGAAAGGTACTCAAGCGCGTCGTTTGATAACTCATTTTCATATTCCGCAAATATCAACAGGAGACATGCTGCGTAGTGCGATCGCTGCTGGTTCTTCTTTGGGATTCAGTGCGAAAAGCATCATGGAGTCAGGTCAATTGGTGCCAGATGATTTAATCATTCATTTGGTGAAAGAACGTTTGTCTGAAGACGATTGTAAACAGGGGTTTTTATTGGATGGGTTTCCACGTACGATTCCGCAAGCGCAAGCCTTACAGGCAGCACATATTGAGATTGATCATGTGGTTGAAATCGCCGTGGATGATGAGGAAATTGTAAAGCGGATCAGTGGACGACGAGTCCATTTGCCATCCGGGCGGATCTACCATATAGAAATGCGTCCCCCAAAATCAGTTGATCGGGATGATGAAACGGGAGATCCTCTGACGTTTCGTGAGGATGACAAAGAAGATATCATTCGTAAACGCTTAGAAGTGTATCATCAACAAACAGAGCCCTTGGTAGCGTTTTATCAAACCTGGGCATTGCGGGATCCCACTCATGCTCCTACGTTTCAGAGAGTATTGGGTCAAGGCAGTGAGGATGAAATCTGTCAACGGATCTTAGCCGTTTTGGAGCCTTCTTGATGAGCAAAGCCATTGTCCGCGCTATCACAGCGCTTGAATTAGAATCGCTCATTAATGAGGAGGGGATCTTATTCGTTGATTTTTGGGCGCCTTGGTGTGCCCCATGCAAGCAGTTTTCTGACATTTATGAGCGTGTGGCCTCGCTCCATGAGGGCGTGGTTTTTGCTACAATCAATATTGCAGAAGAGCAGGAATGCGCGGATGCCTTTAACATTCAATCTATCCCACACCTGATGGTGTGCAAGCAAGGGATTGTGATTTACTCAGAAGCAGGTAGCATGCCTCAGTCTACTTTGAGTGATCTCGTGCAACAGGCTTTGGTGGCTGATGTCACTGGCATCCGTGCGCAGCTGGAGCGAGAGGAGGCCAAGTAGTCGTTTAAACGCTGCAATGCTTCGCTATTGATAACGAGTCCACATTTGCTTCGACGCCAAAGGATGTCCTCGGCTGTAGTCGCCCATTCATTTTGTACCAAGTAATCTACTTCTATTTGATACAAAGTGGGTGCAAAGTAGAGCCCAAGATCACTCGTTTGCCGGCAACCCGCTAATAAGTAGTCGATATTGGACCCATAACTTCGTAGATAACGTAGGCGTGTTGCTGGATCTAACCAAGCATGTGTTTTAGCAGTTTGCTGTTGGTAGTCTTCAAATGAGGCTGTGGGCAAATTGCCCCCAGGAAGTGGGGTGATCTCGGTCATGGATTTCTTAAGAGTCGGGAATACGACTTTCAGTTGATTAATAGCCTCTTTTGCGAGTTGCCGATAGGTCGTGATTTTTCCACCGTAGACAGTGATGGCTGGCGCGGGTACCTTTGAGTAGTGACAGAGGTAATCTCGGCTTAAAGTGTGCGCTGATTTATTGGGATTAGCAACCAACGGTCGTACCCCACTCCAGGTAGATAAGATCTCGCTTGGATGAATAGGTCGTTGAAAATAACGATGGATGATTTCAGAGAGATAGTCGATTTCCTCGCTGGTGATATGCGGGTCGTGGAGAGTGCCTGTAAAAGGGACTTCGGTAGTGCCGATGAGGGTATGCCCATGATATGGAATGGTAAAGACGATGCGTTGGTCATCATGCTGTAAAAGGTAGGCATGTTCCCCTTCGTAGCGTTTTTTTATAACAAGGTGGCTGCCTTTGACGAGGGAGAGTGAGTGGATCATTGGAATAGCCAACAATTCACTCACTGCACTGACCCAGGGACCGGTGGCATTGATGACTGCCTTACTCTTGATAACGCTCCGATCATTTGATTGTACGCTTAAGTGCCATGTTTGCTGAACGACCTTTGCCTGAGTGAGGGTGGTGTGAGGCAAGATGGTTGCGCCATGGGTTTTGGCAAGCAGTGCATTGGAGATCGTGAGTCGTGCATCATCCGTGGTGGCATCATAGAATAAAAATCCTTTCTGGATTTCTTGTTTAAGCGGAGAAAAGTAGGGATCAAGTAGGGAGCGATGAATTCCCTTGCTCTTAGGCAGCGCATTGGAGCGACTTAAATGGTCATAAAGGAAAAGCCCTGCACTCATCATCCACCAGGGACGTTTGTTCTTTAGATAGGGGATGACAAAGGGGAGAGGGCGTACCAGATGAGGAGCCAGCTTCAGCAATCGTTGACGCTCATCAAGTGATTTTTTAACTAAGCCAATTTCCAATTGCTCAAGATAGCGCAATCCGCCATGTATGAGTTGGCTGCTTTTAGAAGAAGTTTGTGAAGCCAGATCGCCTTGCTCGATAAGGACCACTGAAAGCCCTCGAAGGGCTGCATCTGCAGCACAGCCACAGCCATTGATCCCCCCACCGATGATGGCTATATCAAACACCTGTTCCATAGGAGATCTCCGAAGATTCTGACAAGATAGTTTATTTGTAGAGGATCTAAGAGGATACAAAGCGAATTGAATACTTGCAACCAAAAGCTACTATTCTGTTATAGGTATGGGGCCGAAGGCCCCTGTGTGCCAAAGATCTTAAGCGACAGCGTAACCGGTGTGTGCTAAGTAATTGTGATCAGGGTAATAGGCAAAGACTACAGAGCCTCCTTTGATCGTGTTAATAACTGGTTTCGCCATTGTTTGTGCAATAGACGGGCAACCCCAGCTGCGGCCAGCTCGACCGGCTTTATGAATAAAATCAGGCTCAACATACCAAGCACCATGGATGACTACCCGGCGGCTATAAGCATTGTCGTTGAATCCTTTTTCTAAGCCTTGCAGATTCAAAGAATACCCTTTATGACCCATGTAGGTATCACGTGTCACGAAGGTGCCCAAACTGGTGGCTTTGCTGGAAGGCTGATTCGAGAAATGGGTTGGCGTAGTCATGCCAGAGTTTTGGCCATGAGCAACGTAGGTGTTATAGAGTAATCGTTCTTTTCGAATATCAAAAATCCACATGCGTTGCTTAGAGGAGGGCAAGGAATAATCGATGACGGTTAAAACTGGTTTTTTAACTGCACCCTTCACCGATGCTTTCTGATAAGCCGTTAAAGCAAGTTTTAATACTTTTTTATTGAGCTGCGGGGCCTTTTG
>CAMBHM010000116.1 GCA_945867185.1 Legionella genomosp. 1 | reverse complement strand
ATGGGCGGCATGGGGTATGCGATTGCTGCTGGCATCGGTGCTCAATTTGGGGAGGAGCAACACACCGCAGTCATCACTGGAGATGGCGGTTTTCTCATTTCTGGCCTAGAAGTACACACCGCGGTCGAATATCAATTGCCCATTTTGTTCCTAGTCTTCAATAACAACCAACATGGCATGTGTGTCACACGCCAACAATGCTTTTTCGATGATCGGATCACCGCCTCCACCTATAGCACTGTCCATATCGCAACGATCGCAAAAGGTCTTGGAGACAGCGACAAATTATGGGTCGCCTGTGCGCATACCCGATCAGATCTCAAGCAACAATTAGCCGATTACTATCAAAACCACGCAGCCAAACCTGGTGTATTGGAACTTAAGATCGCCGTGGATGAAATGCCTCCATTTTTGCCTTTTTTAGAGAGAGAAATCCCCACTTGATTTCTTACTTACGCAGTATTTTTCATCATATTGCGCCATCAAGATCTGAATCCGCCTTCTTATCTCTTGCTGTCCTGCCACAATGCTATCTGTTTCGTCTAGTAAACTTTGAACACTTTTCCCTGCAAGATTACAAATCGCCAAATCTTTTTTTAACGTCCGCGGGCGCTTTGCATACTGCTCCATGATAACAGCAAAAGCGGTCGAATTTGAAACAGAAAGATGCAACAATGTGTTACCATCCCGATCTGCTTGGCGAATAACTAACAAACCAATGTCTCCTGGATGAGGAGCACATACTTCAAAGATAACCCTAAGTGATTCAGGGTAAGCTAAGGCACGCCGAACCAATGACTCGCCGGTTCGCATATCAATGAGTTCCTCAAAAAGATAGTGAGTCGGATGTAACAACAATAGAATTCGTAATGACTCTGGCTGTGCGAGAGCGAGATAAATAGGTCGCTCTCCTGCTTCATTTTTTTGATAAGCCAGTTTCAGTCTAATATTATAATAAGATGTGGGCTCAGGATATGCGTTCAAAAGCATCTGCAAACAGCGTGGATTGACAACGGCGATATGAAGTAAGTTATCAGCAATGAGTTGTCGTGGCGTCATTTCTTCTAAAAACAGGGTGCGCTCATTATCATCTCTAAAAACTGAAAAAATGGCTGCTAACGATTTTTCATTCGATGCAGCATAGTAGAGAATGCTCCTTCCATGATTCCCTTTGTCTGATAAAATTGAGTGCAATTCAGTTTTAAAGCTCCTTTTAAGTCTTTCAAAAATTGGCAAAAATTGTGTGTCATCTGCAGCCGTACGGTGTAGTATTGTGTCACCTTGACTGTCTCTCGCGAGGAGTTTACGCAGGTTATACTTTCGATTCAGACTTTCCAACTCCATGGGGTTTGAAAAAATCGTTGATTCCTTTCTAAAAAAAGCATGTGCTTCTTCCTCACTATGTTCTAGTAGCGTTATCACGTGTTCTTGAGCGAGCTCCCGGATAACGGATTGTAGACCATAGTGTTTACACCACTCAAACAATGATTGTTCAAACAGCTGGTACATCGCAGTTAGTTTTCTATCATGAATGAGTTGCTTTGTTTCAAAGTCGTGTTTCGCTTTGATATGTTGCAACAGACGTGCATCAGACTCTGGTTTGAAAAAAAAAGCAAACACGCCATATGTATCATCGTTTTCTGCAGACCAAAGCAGCGTTCTACCTGCAACCTCATCAAAAACAGTAAGCTGACCCTCATGTCGTCTGAATAAAGACAGTGCATTAGCTTGCTCTCCGTCCTCTAGAAGTCTTCGCAAGTAGTACCTCATTTGGTGATCATCCATCCAAGCAATATGTGATACCGTATAGGGTACAACGGTTGCGAGCTCAAGAAGCTCCTCAGGTTGGAATGCTACAAATCCATTCCAGCGACAATCCAATCGTTTTACTTCTGGAGGTATCGCCGCCAGAATTTTTTTTAATTCAAGCCACTTTCTAGCAGAAAGTGTATTTAAACTAAAATCGAACTTTTCCCCATGGTACGCTGCAACTGCAACTTGCAATGCTGAGCTGGATTCCAGTTGAAATGATCTGTTCTCAAAGGGCAATGGCTCAGAAGAGGTTAACACTTCCAAGATTGCATTTCTCCACCTTTCTGCCAATTCAGTGCGTGATGTTTTCAAAGAAAGATCATGGATAGCTCTGCACTTTTCATGATACTTACATAACTGATGGACCAAGCTGGACGTTACTTTGTAGGATAATTCATAGAGCACTTGAAGTGTTGAAAAAAAATGACCTTTATGGGGTGGTTTGAATTGGTGAATAAGCTGAGTCCGAAGGTCAAAGACATAGTGTTGAATCAAAACATAATAGTGTCGACCTTTTAAAAGTGCGCATTGATTCAGTAAGCTGCTCATAACAATAAATAGTTGTGTAGGATTATCTCGCTCCATCTCTACCATAGTGGCATGATGCAGCAATAGGGTATTAAGAAGCGCAACACAAAGAATTTGATCTTCGATTGCTAAGAGCCCTGGTGCTCTAACAAATTCAAGCCCTAGCACCCAGTCGAACAAAACAGGTGATTGCCGATGATTCAAATAAAGCAAGGCAGTGTGTATGAGGGTATCAACGGGATCTGATGCATCGGGACTCACCCGCCATTTAGAGCCAATTTCGCTCGCGGTTGTGATAAAGTGTCCAAAACTGTGTCGTTGTTCAATCCCAACTAAAGAAGCCCGTTCCTTGGTTGTTAAAAAATACAACTCATTCATATTCCGAAGCATATCAGGGTGTTCCAAAATATGATTATCCACCAGAGTATTCAACACCAATGCGTTTCTTAATAAAGCGCCATTACGAAAATGATCTTTTTTGATAGATTCTAACAAATCACCACAGGTATAACTAATAAACGCACCTATTCGTAGATCGGGGTGCTTCTTAAAATCTTCTTCTGAATGATAAGCCAATGCTTCAAGTACCTCTTTAGGATAATGCCCCTTCGCGCACACTCCAAAGAGCCTACCATATTGCGCCTGATCTGTATGGAGTAACCCAAATTTTTGATGACTTTCATAAAAAATCAAAGACAATCGACCCTGTTGGATCAATTCGATAACCCATGGTTCTAGTGAGATATTATTATACAAAGCGGTGGTTGCATCAACGATGATGGTGATATGTTTTGTTCGTGATTGATCTACAATATGGTGTTTGATAACTAAGTTAATATTTGCACCTGGTCGTAACCCAGCCGCCCCATCAAACAACGGACCTGCGGAAGTGACCAAAATATCTGCCTCTTCAAGTTTGTCTGTTTTATTCAATGTGATATATTCATGCTCATAATAAAACGGAGCAATGATCTTTACTTTTGGTTGCGGAGTTGCTATCGACTGTGCCAATTGTAGAGCTATCGCATACGCATGTGTACCAGACAGAGCAGGGGTTGCGATAAATTGCATGGACAGTAAATCGCTCTCATTTAGCCGAAGCGATCTCAATAATGTCGCTTTTGATTCTTCCATAAACTGTCTGTATTCTACTTTTAAAGTTTCAGGATCCGTTTGTTCTATCAATAACAAACTGATTTCATGAACCACCGTATACACACAAAACGCATACCGAGCATAGTTATGTTCATAGAAGATATTGCTGAAGTCTAACATCCGCGCGATACGCATTGTGGCATCAGCTCTGAATTGAATAGTCGATGCCAATAGCTTTTCCATACAAGCAGCCAAACGCGCTGTCGCATGTCGTGGACTATGTGCAATAGCTGACAGTTTATCTAAAATAGATTGGGGAATACGTCCGGTGGATGGTTCGCGCCCCTTGCTCCTTGCCGCAGATTTTCCCGTGATTTTTAAAGCCACTTCCCAAGGAGAGGCCACAACCCCCATGGATCTAACAAATATCTCGAGATCTCGGGCACCAATGCTGTGCTTTGATAGCATTAGGAGCAACATGGAGGGAGGCTCTGTAGGATCCTCCCTATCGGATATCCAACGAACAGTAGAGGCGAGATACAACGGATGAGCAGACAAGCAGTCTATTATCGAAATCGTTTTCAATGGGATAACTGGAATAATGATATGTTGTAATAATACGCCTACTGGAACATGAAAAGTGTCCATCAAGTCTGTAAATCGTGGGATCACTTCGTCAACACGATGATACGTTGTACGCGGTGTGGCGGTTGGGTTTCTGCTGCTTGATGCTTCCCGTTTGTCTGCTTCCGTTTGATGACGGTCAAACATCACCTTAGAGAGCGCTTCTGTTTCATCTTCTGGCAATATCCAGGAAGTATAACAGTCATAACGATTGCGCACCATGGCCATTCTTATCTTATAACCACGAAAGAAGCGTTGTATCTGTAGGATAGCCTGATCTTCGCTCAGGACAGGACGGGTCGGCGCGGAGTGCGTAAGTTCGGTGCTATGTGATCTAATGTATTGCTCTAGTACATGGATCTGCTCTATCAGCTCTCTCATAGGTCCTCTAAACAGAACAACCATACAAACCCTGTATTGTATCTCATTTGAGGTATAAACCGATCCTAAGGAACATCATCTTGAAGATCTTTCACTTCATCCTCGCCCCCAATGAGTGAGCCGAATCATATCCTGCCATTTGTTCTTCTAAATGGTTTTTTCTTAACAACAATTTTTCCATCAAAGTACCCTTGAATGGCAAATCCTTATGAACTGGATTTTGAAGCTCCACGAGCAACTCTGTTAAAAAACCAAGCGCAATTTGCATCCGTCTAAGCAGACCCCTGCAGTCAACGTCTTCACTGGCTTCGGCTAAATTTAAACAAGGCATGAATCCAGTTGGATCTAAATAATAAGCCATTGCATTAATATTCTTGTTATCTAGCCGCGTAGCAAGTCTCACCGAAGTAGCTGCTGCACCCCAGGTACTCGTGTGTTGATCTAGAATTTCAAATATATGCCCACCAATACCTCGATACACAAAGTAATCCATAATGTCACAAGCCTTTTGAATATACGCTCTTGGATTTCTAGACTGCTCCTCTTTTCCTGCCGCAGCCACCCTAGACTTACCCATAGAAAACATTTCATGGTCCTCTAGAGCAAGTACTTCTTTCTGATAACTGCCCAAACTTTTAATTGACATTTTTTAAACTCCCATCAATGCAAGTTTGGCGATTTCTTTCATTTGTTCTGGCGTAATATCAAACTTTTTGATTGCTTCATCAACGATTGTTTTGTTAATCCACTTATTTAGACCGCGCA
>CAMBHM010000115.1 GCA_945867185.1 Legionella genomosp. 1 | reverse complement strand
AACGGGAGTGCTCCACCACTGGTTGCAGCGGTGACTGCAAGGATGATAGCAGCGCTAATGATAGCGGCAAGGACCAGCATGGCAACCCCAAGGGCTTTCCAACGTGGGGAGATGTTGCCTTTGAATGCAGTTGCTGAGGCTAGATATGGTTTTATCAAGGCGGGTTGATCTGCTGGCATCGCTTTGAGTAAGGCCTCTGTGTCACGAAGAGAGTGCATCAAGCAAGTTGTCTTGCCGGTCATGGAGAGGGTCAAATCGTTATTTAAGGCGAGGAATGCCGCCAGGGTTTGTCCTGCTAGTAGGCGTAGTGTTTCATCTTCAATGCTTGAAACGAAGCTTGATAATCTGGAATAAATCGACTCAAAAGTCTCTACTGCTGCTGCCCCAGCTGCTGCCGCCGCCCCAGCTGCTGCTTCCGCCCCAGCTGCTGCTGCCGCCCCAGCTACTGCTGCCGCCCCAGCTACTGCTGCCGCCCCAGCTACTGCTGCCGCCCCAGCTACTGCTGCCGCCTCAGCTGCTGCTGCCGCCTCAGCTGCTGCTGCCGCCTCAGCTGCTGCTGCCGCCTCAGTTGTTGTTCTAAGTGCAAGGGCACATGGTGCGTCAGGGTCTCGCATTCTTTCACCTCGTTACAAATCAATATTTTAAACATACTGAATCACAAAAAAACAATCGTACTCTAAAATGCTTAAGGATTAATTAAGTGATTTGCTTTGGCATACAGGAGAAGCGGGTGGAGAGGTGATTTTGTTTTTCCATTCTGTTGGGGTATAAAGATGTAAACTGAGGGCATGCAGGCCCTGGTGAAATTCTTGGTCCACTAGGGTGTTGACGAGGCGATGACGTGCGAGTCGAGTGAGGGACTCAAAGGCGCTGGAGACGGCGGTAAGCTTGAGATGAGTCTCAGACTGAGGGCGTGCTCGATGTAGGGATGACTCATCTTCAATGAGCAGATAGGTTGGGTTTAGTTGTGAAGACAGGAGAGTTTTAATACGTTCTTGACGGATCATAGGATCTCACTACAGGTGTTTTGAAAGAGATATTATATACTTTTCTACTGTTTCTCGTCATGGGGTACGATCCTAAGTTCCAACGAACTGGATTTTGTACAGAGAGCTTGTGCAAAACATTGATTTGTAATAGTGTGAATAGGAACTGTGATGATTACAGTTGTCTAAGGTGACTGGTGTACATCAAACAGATCTGTTGTGAGGACTGGTTTTATTTATCTAGGGAGGAGCACCATGAAACAGAAGGGTTTTACATTGATTGAGTTGATGATCGTTGTTGCAATCATAGGTATTTTGGCCGCCATTGCTATTCCGGCGTACCAAGATTATACGATCCGAGCTCGCGTGACGGAAGGATTGGAAATGGCGTCTTCTGCAAAATTGGCTGTTTCAGAAACCGCGATGACCAATAGTGCTTTACCTGCAACGCAAGCAGCAACGGGTTACACCACGCCCGCGGCAACGGCAAATGTAACGTCCATTACGATTACGAATGTGACTGCGACGATTGTGATTACTTATACAGCAGCAGCAGGGGCCGGTACGATTATTTTAGCGCCGACCTTAACAGCGAATGGAGATATCACTTGGACTTGTACGGGTGGCACGTTACTTGCAAAATACCGACCTGCCAATTGTAGGCCGTAATAACAAAGGAGTGTTGAAAAGCCGCGATAAACGCGGCTTTTTCATTTGGGTGCTACGACTGATCAAAAGGTTTCAGTTTTTTCGACACCAAAGTCTGCTGAAGTCGAACATAATCCGGAAGACCCTGAATATAAGGCGGGTAGGCTTCACCCTGAATCAGTGGTGTCAAGTAGCGTCGACAGGCGTCCGTGATCCCCATGCCATCTTCTGTGATAAAATGGGCTGGTAGTGATTTTTCTTGATTGGCGACATCGGCTAAAGGCACATGGCCGAGGGTCCATTGATAAGGAGCATCGTTGGTTCGGACAATGGTAGGCATGATGGCATTGTGACCTGCTAGGGCCAACTCGACCGCGGCTTTCCCTAAAGCATAGGCTTGATCCACATCCACTGCCGAAGCAATATGGCGCGCTGCACGTTGGAGATAATCCGCAACGGCCCAATGGTATTTTAGATTCAAGTGTTGTTTGATCAGTTGAGCGAGCACTGGGGCGACGCCTCCTAACTGTGCATGCCCGAATGCATCTCTTAGGCCGGAGTCGCTTAAGAATCGGCCTGTTTGATCCCGAAGTCCTTCGGAAGTCACTATGACGCAATAGCCAACTCGTTGCACACAAGTTTTGACGCGGGCAAGGAAGCGCGTCTCATCGAAACGAATTTCTGGAAATAAAATGAGATGGGGGGGATCTTCTTGGCTATTGCCTGCAAGACCACTGCTAGCAGCTATCCAACCGGCATGGCGGCCCATGACTTCAAGAATAAATACTTTGGTAGAGGAGGCCGCCATGGACGCGACATCAAATCCTGCTTCCAAGGTAGAAATGGCAACGTATTTGGCAACTGATCCAAAGCCTGGGCACGTGTCTGTGAAGGGGAGATCATTATCAACGGTTTTTGGGACTCCAAGGCAGATCACGGGAGCGCCTTGGGCTTGACTCATTTTAGCAATTTTGTTGGCAGTATCTTGTGAGTCCCCACCGCCATTGTAAAAAAAATAGCCAATATGATGGGCTTTGAAGACCTCTAGTAACCGCGTCATTTCCGGGCCATCGTCTTTTAATTTATACCGACAGGAGCCAAAGGCGCCAGAGGGTGTGTGTTTGAGCCTTGCAAGGGTTTCGATTGTTTCGTTTTTGGTGTCAATCAGCTCTTCATGAATTGCACCAAGAATACCATTTTTGGCAGCAAAGACCGTGCCAATGCGTTCAGGATGTGCCCTTGCGGTTTCAATGATCCCAAAGGCGGATGCATTGATGACGGCGGTGACTCCGCCTGATTGGGCATAGAGTGCATTTTTTACAGACATCAGTCTCTCCTGGTTCAATGGCTAACAGTATTGGTGCTGTGATGGATTTGATAATCGGTAAGCACTGCATCAATACTCTGGATTAAAGTAAATACGGTAGCTTGTATCACTTCGAATGCGTTGGTTTGTTGCGCCAACATTTCTACATGCGACACATGTTCTTGCAGTACGGGAACCCCGCAGAAACAGCAAGCACCGTGAAGTTTGTGTGCGAGACGCTCGATGGCCATTCGATCTTGTGTCTGGACCAATTCTAGAAATTCCGCACGATTGTTCTGTAACTCCAGCACGAAGTGCGCTAGAAACTCAGAGGCCAACTGTTGATTCCCTGAAACTTTTTGAACACATAATGGCCAGTCTATCGCAGCTGTTTTTTTCAATAATCGTAGTAAGTCGCGTAGAAGGCCTTCTTCATGGATTGGTTTTTGTAAACAGAGCGCAACACCTGCTTTTTTTAGTGATTTCTTGTCTAAGTCACCGCTGTTGGCGCTGATTAAGATGATGGGGGTGTTTTTGTTTAATACAGATTCTTGATGAATGAGATTTGCAGCGTCTAGGCCATTTAATATGGGCATCTGTAGATCTAACAGAATGGCGTTAAAATGTTTGTGGTGGCAGATGGCAACGGCCTGTTTCCCATCATCAACGGTATCTACAATCGCCTTTTCATTCAATAGGGACTTTAGTAACAAGCGATTGACTGGATTGTCTTCAGCGACCAGAATATTGGGCCCTAGTAGCCGTAGCTCCTCGCGTAGATGTTCCAGTTCTTGTTGCGCTGTTTTGGTGAGAGCTACTTTGTTAAGCAGTGATTCGACCGTGTCATGCAGTTTTTGCATGTTGGGGGGTTTGAACAAAAATCCTTGTGCGCCTAAAGCTGCATAATCTTGAATTCCGCATTTTGAGATGAGTACGGAGGGGATGGTTTGCTTTTGTAAGATGGTTGCAATCGATTGCTCATAACCTTGGTTGACGCTGACAAAAGCCAGGTGATAGTCCGGGTATGTGTTAAAAGCGACTGCCAGTTTGTCAAGGGCATCGATACGTGCACAGTGGATTCCCCAGAAGCCTAAGCCATTACATAATGCTTCAAGATGCAATGGGTTGTCATCGAAGCAGATTACTTTTAGATTAGAAAATCGATGATTTTGATGTTTTTCCATTTCATAGGCGGGTAATTTTTCTAAATTGATTTGAATAGCGAAGGTGGACCCTTTATAGAGTTCACTTTGCAAAGAAATTCGTCCATGCATGTGTTCTGCTAATTTTTTACAGATGATAAGACCTAAACCAGAACCGCCGTATCGTCTTGTTATGCTGGTATTTGCTTGATGAAAGGCCGTGAATAGGCTCGCTTGATCTTCTTTGGAAATACCAGCGCCAGTGTCTGTGACAGATAGAGATATAGTGTAGTCTTTGTCGGATTCTTTTTCGATATCCGTACGAATCAGGACATAGCCATGCTCTGTAAATCGGATGGCATTGCTGACCAAGTTGGTGAGCATTTGCTTAAGTCGTAGAGGATCTCCTAGAAGGGTTTTGGGGACGTTCAAAGCAGTTGCAGGAATGAGATCAATGCCTTTTTTATGTGCAATTGGAGCCAAGAGGGATAACACTTCATCGATACAGGCTCGGAGATCCACGGGAATGCAGTCTAGATGGAGTTTGCCTGCATCAATTTTGGAGTAGTCGAGGATATCATTGATGATTTCTAATAGATCTTCCGCTGATCCTTTGATTGTTTTGACATAATCCATTTGTAAAGGATCCAATTGGCTATCTAGCAACACGTTGGTGAAGCCAATGACTCCGTTCATGGGGGTGCGAATTTCATGACTCATATTGGCAATAAGCTCGGCTTTTTGGCGACTTCTTTCTTCAGTTTTCTTTTTATCCAAGGATAATTCGATATTTTTTTCTTCCAGCAGTTCAAGACTTTGTTGCAAGTCTGTGGTCGCCACTTCAATGTGTTGATTGAGATCACGAAGCGCTTCTAAGTACTGTGTTTGTAGATGGAGACAGCCTTGTTCAATAACGCCCAATTCTCCTTTGCTGCCGGTTTTGATCTCCGTTTCGAACTCGTTGCTTAAAATTTGCTTCATGCTTCGTCGTAAACGGGCAATGGGAATATAAATGCGTTTGGAGAGAAAGGAATGAATGCTTAAACTTAAGAGCAAACCAAGGAGTGTGATGAAAATGGTGATCATGTACATTTGGTAGCGTTGGATGATCATCGATTTTGTATCGATATCAATAGAG
>CAMBHM010000114.1 GCA_945867185.1 Legionella genomosp. 1 | reverse complement strand
TTACAATAGAAATGAAATGCTTGTCCAGCGCAAAGAAGCTTTAACCAGGTGGAGCCACTACCTTGAAAATTTATTACAAGAAAATGTGGTACCTCTCCAGTTAAAGCAGGTTTCATATGGAAAATAAGAATGCAATCCAACAAAAAGGAGTAAACAAGGTGAGCAAAGAACAAAAATCTCAGTTTATTATTTATCAAACTGAAAATGGACAAACCAAACTTGATGTCCGTTTAGAGGATGAGACTGTTTGGCTGTCACAAAAGCATATGGCCGACTTATTTCAAGTTACTAAATCAACAATTAGTGAACATATAAGCAACATATTTCAAGAAAAAGAATTAGAAACACAGGCAACTGTCCGGAATTTCCGAACAGTTCAAACTGAGGGATTGCGAAACGTTACTCGTGAAATTGAATATTACAATCTTGATATGATTATTTCTGTTGGGTACAGGGTTAAATCCCACGTAGCAACGCGTTTTAGGCAGTGGGCAACTGAACACATTCGCGACTATATTATTAAAGGGTTTATATTGGATGATGAGCGTTTAAAAAACCCAGACCAACCATTCGACTATTTTGAAGAATTAATTCGTCGAATTCAGGATATACGCACGTCTGAAAAACGTTTTTATAGGAAAATTACCGATATTTATGCTACAAGCGTGGATTATGACCCCACTCTTGATATCAGCATAAGATTCTTCACCACGGTACAAAATAAACTGCATTGGGCTATTACGGGTCAAACAGCAGCAGAAATAATTAAAACAAGGGCCGATAATTCCAAACCCAATATGGGGCTTACAAACTGGCGAGGGGCCACACCAAGAAAACAAGACGCAAGCATTGCCAAAAACTACCTAGATGAAGCTGAACTCACCTCGCTGAATAATTTAGTCGAACAATATCTTGTGTTTGCTGAAGGGCAAGCAATGCGCCGTATCCCAATGACCATGAGCGACTGGATAAAAAAATTAGATGGATTTTTAACATTAAATGATAGAGAAATATTATCCCATGCCGGAAAAATATCGCATGATTTAGCCAAGCAATTTGCCGAGCAAGAATACGAATTGTTCCATCAAAAACAAATAAAGGCTTCCGTAGAGGGCGATGGTGACTTTGAAAGGGCAATTAAAACTATTGCGCATACTAAAAGCAGAGAATCCAAAAAATAATAAATAATAGATTAACTCTAGGGCGGGGGCAACTTGCCCCTACCCTTTAAGTAATTCTCTGAAATTAAATACATAGAAGCTTATAATGGCAAAGCAACTATTTCCAAATTGGAAACAGTTCAAAATATAAAGTTAGATAAAATCAGACATAATCTAATCACTTGTAAATAAATGATGAGGTTTTGTCTGATTGAGCCAAATAAAAAATTATGGAAGCGGTCGAATGAGGCCTTAAAGCGGATGCCTCAAAATAGAAATGGATAAAGGACTATATTTCTCTCGTTCTTTCGCCTTAGAGGATTCAGTGGGTAACATGTAGTGCGGCTCAGCAGCCTTTAGTTTCTGTTCTTGTAAACGCTGTTTTATATCTTGAACTGGATTTACCTTTTTCTCCATCGGTAAATCTTCTCTTGTTGACAGCCACTGACTGATAGGGCTTAAATCTCCAACTATAGGCTCTGCAATTGCTCTAAATGCAGCAGGACCATTGGCGCTATTGGTCAAGCAAACAACAGCCTCACCCGTAGTAAGATTGATAGCCGCCAAATTACGCCCCGTTCCATTGTCACCCCGATGAAACGCAACACGACTCCCATCTGCATTTGTTTGAAGGCCAACTCCTAAACCCCAAGATAATTGCTCTAAAACTTCAGGTGCAACTCCTTTGCCAATAGCCTTAGTATCTTTACCATTTAGAGATGATACAGTAGGCTTAAACATTTCGTCTCTAATATAAGGGTCGTTAACACAAGCGCTTAAAAATCGCGCATAGTCAGAGGTTGTAGTATATAAAGAACCTGCTGGATGAACCCCATAAAAGCGCTGGGTAGGATTAATTGCCCCGTCTTGGTAATGACCAATAGCTAAGGTTGCAGCATGTTTTGGCGGATGGCCAATAATGGTAGTGGCAAGTGGTAATTCCCGAGCTTCAATCGGTATAGGTTGAGACCAAAGAAAGGGTGGTATTGAAGCAAAACGCTCTTTCATTTCCTGGAATGCAAGCTCGCCAACCTGGCTGGAATTTTTTTCAATAATTTCCACGCTGCCATCTACAGCTCTTTCAGCTACAAATAATTTATCCTTATGATAAATGATGCTCAATTGACCATGCTTATCTGATTCATTTGCTAACAATTTTTTAATCATTTCAGGTGTTGGCTCTTGTTCATCTCGAAGTCTAATTAGACTGCAGCCAGTTGGTGGCATAAAGCTCGTACTAGTCATACCTATTTTAGCAAATGCATCTTGCGCCAAGGCTTCCAGGGATTTTGAAGAAACTTTTTCTATGACCTCACCTAAAAAACGATAAGCTTCTCCGGAGTAATCAAATTTTTCTCCCGCTGGAGAAACATAATCGAAAGGAATTGTTGGTGGATTAAATTCATTGGGTAACCCTGCTTGATGAGATAGAATCATGCGGGCAGTTAATTTTTTATAATTTTCATGCTCTCTCATTGGCGGAGGACCAAAGTCACCATATTCGTAAAGTGGCTTATCTAAATCAATTGTTCCTTCTTGAGCTAGCTTTAAAACAATGTAACCGAATACCGGCTTACTCAATGATGCTGCTTCGAAGACTGTGGAGTCAGTAACCTCTGATGGATGTTTAGCATTCGTAACTCCTATAGACTTTGTAGTAATTACTCCTTTATCAGAAATCATGGCTGTAGCAATGCCAGGGATATGCGCTGCTTTCATCAAAGATGGAATAGATTGTTTGTCCTCTTTACCATGCATAGAAATAACCTAAAATAAACTAATAAGGTAATTATAATACAACATTGCAAGTCATGGTTAATTTTTTAGCATTCTTAATGGGGGACTAGAAAATGGAAATGAGCCAGATTACTTTTCTTTAAGTGTACCCCAAAGTGTACCCGAAAATTTTTATTAGGTAGGGAGTTATTCGTAACTCATTGATTTCATTGGTCGGGACGGAAGGATTTGAACCTTCGACCACTAGCACCCCATGCTAGTACGCTACCAGGCTGCGCTACGCCCCGATTGGTGAGGAATAATACCGGTTCTATTTTAAAATGACAAGACAAAAAGAAACAGACAAAAAAATTGAAATTCATCTCTTATATTTTGGCGAAATAACTAGACTAATCGGCTATATTACGTGCGAACATGCGGGCCTCTAAGCGGGCCTCATTCAAATGCACTAATTCCAGTAAGATGTCGCCCCAACACAAGTGTGTGCACGTTATCTGTGCCTTCATAAGTAAACACCGACTCTAAATTCAGCATATGGCGAATCACCTGGTATTCAAGACTGATCCCATTCGCCCCGAGTAAATTTCTACAAGATCTTGCGATTTTTAATGCTTCACGACAAGCATTTCCCTTAGCAAGTGAGATCATCACTGGGATCTCACCGCCTTTGTCTTTAATACGACCAACCTGACAATTCAAACAGTTCGCTTTTAAAATTTCCGTGTACATGTCAGCTAAATCTTTCTGTATCAGTTGAAAACCGGCCAGTGGTTTTTGAAATTGCTTTCGAGTTAATAGATACTCCCGCGTGATATCAAAGCAAGCCTCAGCAGCTCCCATCACCCCCCAAGCAATCCCATATCGTGCCTGATTAAGACAGCGCAAAGCAGCCCCCAATCCTTTATGACTGCCAGCTAATAGATTCTCATCGGGAACAAACACCTCTTCAAACACCAACTCACCAGTAACGGATGCACGTAAGGACATTTTTAAGAAGATCTCTCGACTCGTGAACCCTTTAAAAGACTTCTCAACAATAAATGCTCGAATCCCATCATCCGTTTTAGCCCAAACAATAGCAATGTCTGCAATGGTCGCATTGGTGATCCACATTTTAGAACCAGACAATCGCCAGCCCCCTTTTACTTTTTTAGCATAGGTGCGCATACTGTCTGGATCTGATCCCGCATCAGGCTCGGTTAAACCAAAACATCCAATCACCTCCCCCCTCGCCATTTTCGGTAAAAATCGTTGTTTTTGCGCCTCAGTTCCATAAGAAAAAATAGGAAACATACACAGAGAACTTTGGACTGAAACAAAACTACGTAACCCGCTATCCCCACGCTCTAATTCCTGGCATACAAGGCCATATGCCACATAAGAGGCCCCCGCTCCACCATATTCCACCGGCAACGTCATCCCCAAGAGCCCAAGATCAGCTGTTTTTTTAATAAAGGAATGGGGGAACGCTGCCTTTTCAAACGCTTCAGTCATGAGAGGTAGCACATCTTCCCGCACAAAACGCGCGACACTCTCCCGTATCATCCGTTCATCTTCGCCTAATAACTCATCCAACAATAATAAATCGTCCACAATAGTCCCTATTTAAAAGTGATCTTCACGTCAGGTATCACACCTCATAAGACCGAAGCACAAATTGAGCACGATAGGGCATAAGGTGATTAATGATACGTCCTAGTAATAATTCATTGGTCGGATCTTCAATGGCAACCTGAATCGTTTGAATAAGGGTGTCTACAAAAACAGGTATGACTCCCTGTTTTATAAGCCAACGAACCTTTTTTTCAGGCAAAGTCTCTTTACAAGCGAGAAATCCTGCCTGCAACTGCGACTCATCTATCCTAGGTAAATGATACTGGTCAGCTAGCAATTGCGTCAATTGCATCGGTGTTATCGCCTGAGATCGGCATAGAATCTGCCCCAATCGCTCACCAGTTCGTTGCTGCTCAAGCACCGCTGTATGCAACGTTTCAATATCAACCAGATCTTGAGCTAATAGTAGATCCCCTAGCCGTTGTCGAAAAGGGACTAACATATGACTACCTGGAAAATGATGCTCTGTCTTGTCCCAAGCAGGATGATGGCTTTTTGATTTGCTTTTAGGAGCCTTAAAATAAACCAGATAAGCACGGATCAGCGCATGTAAATTCAGTATATTTCCATAAAAAGCGCGTGGAATAACCAATGACGCAGGGATCACACCATAAATTCGATAAGTTGCGATGGTTCTCTGCAACAACCGCTCTCCCATCATGAACGTTGCAATAACAATGAGCCACCAAACCCACGGATGCAAGTTAAACTGCTCTTGCAAACTAGGAT
>CAMBHM010000113.1 GCA_945867185.1 Legionella genomosp. 1 | reverse complement strand
AATCTTTCCTCCAAGAAATATTCAAACATCCCTGTATTTCCCCAGGCAGTCGCGCTCTCTAAAATAGATTGACATTGTGTGGTTTCCATCGAATGCTTACATAACAAGGTCTTAAGAAGTTCAGGATTTCCTTCTCTACCAAGGCTAGCCAATCGATTCGGAGTCCAATCATCTAAACGCGAAGCCTCTATAAGGCGAATCCTTACGTCATTTGGCACCAATGACGTAAGACCTCCATCAAGAATCGCATCAGTTACTCTCACCCCTTTATTCAGCAATAGCTTTACAGCCTCAAAATTTTTATGATAATATTTTGCACGAACTATCGCTTCCTCAAGACACCAAGCACCCTTGCTTATCACGACGTCTTCATTCGATAACAATGTAATGGATATGTTCGGTAATTCATTAATTAGTGCATCATGAAGCCATGATGACTGAAAGGCCACTCGATCGATCTTTGGTAAGGTAGCGCGGTCCGCTAGTAAAAGTTTTAATATCTCATCATTATGCCTCACTGCATAGCAAAAAGCGGCCTCTGTATCTTTATTAGCACGCACACCTAACCGTAAGAACAATTGAACCAACTCTATATTATTACATCTGACTGCCCTTACCAGATGTCTGGCATTCAACGGCCACAATGGGTATTTATTTAATAAATCCTTAATCGCTTTCGTATGAGCGAGGCCTATCGCATCCAGAACAAAATCCTCACAGTTCATAGCCTTGCATTTATCTATCAATAAACACTTCAAGTCCTCATCCCAATCAGCTTGGTACAGATTCCATAGATCAGCCGGTAGTTCAGTCACTGAGGTGATCAATTGTCGAAGCACTTCACTTATCTTTGTAGGACCTGCCTGCGCCACTAACTGTCTAATGTAGACTAATTTTAAGCTATCACTTATCGGGTGTTTCAAGAGTTTTTCTAATGCTTGAGAGTCACCACTGTTTATGATTTTCCATAACACAGTAGAAACAGCCTGCTCCTGCAGAGAGGCCCCGCTGCGTTTCATCTCTGAAAGGTCTTCCTCCGATGCATCAGAAAGAATTGCTATTAAAAACTCTTTGTTTTTATCACCTGCTGCTATCAGGTGATTAATATCATACCTCGCCTTAAGATAAGACTGTGTTGTTCCCTTCTTAAACAAGTTTAATTGTTTTTTCTCATAGTCATAAATAAGAATTGGATATTTTTTTTGAAACCTCGCTTCTAAATCCTTCTGACGAGCTCTCGCTATGTCTAGATCTGATTCTCGATCACTTGCAACAAAGATCCCTAAAATACCCTTATGAGAGAGCTTCGCCAACACCTCATTCAATACAGGTTCTGTATCAATCATTTGGTTGAATTTATCACGATCTGTGTACAAATTATTTCTAATCCTATCCCGATATCTTTCTACGCTGGCCTTGGAACCCACCCACTCTCGAGGATACGTGCCAGTGTCATATTTGAGCATTCCTCGAAGATCACATAATCCTTCATTAAAGAGTAGTCCTACTTTTGGACGACTATCATGCCAACCGAAAACCGGTGTATGTAAGTGCTTCGACAACAACGTGGTAGACGTTTTTTTCGTTAACGCTCTTGCTTGATATTCATTAGGAAATTTTTGACGTCGCTTCCCTAAATACGTATGAATAGCTCCTGTTAGATGACTGAGTTTAGAACTAGCGCTACTCCTATCAGCGTGAACCCTTAACGTTGCACGTTTGGAATAATCGGTCATGTGCTCTAAAAATGTATTCCAACCAGAGGGGGTGATGATTTTAAACAAGGTTTTATTCTGGCTAACCAGCGTCTTTATAGCCGCCATAGCCGCCGACTCTTTCGAGACTTCTTCCGGATATAATAAATCAAAATCCTGTAAACAACCACTCTGAAGCAGCCCCGCTTTTTTTAAATCCAGCGCCACCTGTACAGCAAAATGATCGGCAGCATATTTTCCTTTAAAAGCTTCATAATTTTTTTTACTCAAACCCTCGACAAAAAGACACTTTGCCATCACTGTCTCATCGGTTATGGCCTCAATATCCGTACCCTTTTCTGTAATGATTCGCGGCATCATCGCTCCTGATTACCTCAGACCCCCCTCTCTCTCTCTTTAAAGTGTAGTATATTTTTTTTAATTATTTTTATTATGCTCATATATATCAAAAAATAAACAAATAATCCAAATGGCAACAGCAATTTCGCTAACTCCTCTGAGCCAACCAGCAAGGGGTGTCGGCTAAAAGACTTTCGCAAACGGTGAGTAGACCCGCGAGACCCTCGCAAAACGGTGCGGGAGCCTCTCGACTCACACCGCTTCCACGTAGCATTAAATCTGGATGCTGTACGTATTAATATGCCCTGGGCGAGATAAATGTTAGGGTCTGTTGACCCTAGTCCAAAATTTTGTGACTTGATGTCCTGTCCGAATTGGATTAAGCTTCATTTATAGAATATATAATTCTAAAAAAGAGGGAAAAATGGGATCGGTGGTTCGGATTTTCAATCCTCCGGATAAAAGTTATTTTTTATTTGGCGCACGTGGCACAGGTAAATCCACTTGGGCGCGGGCATATTATCCTCATGCAAAATGCATCGATCTGTTAGAACCTGACCAATACAGAACCTATGTGAGTTTTCCTGAAACGCTTCATGAATGGGTGAATGCTAATTCCAATACGCGAACTTTCATCATTGATGAGGTTCAAAAAGCACCAGAATTACTCAGCGTGGTACATTCCCTGATTGAGCAGCATCGCGGATTACAGTTTATTTTAACCGGATCGAGTGCTCGAAAATTAAAACGTCAAGGGGTTAATTTACTAGCAGGTAGAGCTCAGCTCAAGCACCTATGCCCTTTCATGGCTTCTGAGTTAAATACTTTGTTTGATTTAGAAAAAGCGCTAACTTTCGGCATGTTACCTTTGATCCTTGCCTCATCGGATCCTTTAGGAGATTTAAAAGCTTATGTTGCGCTGTATATGAGAGAAGAAGTACAAATGGAAGCTTTGGTTCGAGATGTTGGCCAATTTGGACGATGTTTAACAGCCATGAGCTTTTCGCAAGCCTCTATCATGAATTACACATCGATTGCTCGCGAGTGTGGTGTGAGTGGAAAAACAGTTGAAAATTATGTATCTATCCTCATCGACTTGTTATTGTGTTTTACACTACCCGTTTTTACAAAAAAAGCCAAACGCCACGTCAGCACTCATCCAAAATTTTATTATTTTGATGCAGGTGTTTATGCAGCCATTCGACCCAGGGGTCCGCTAGATAGACCTGAAGAGATCGCAGGTCTTGCCTTAGAAACGCTGGTAGCACAACAATTGCTTGCTTGGATTACCTACTCCATAGCTGACGGTGAACTGTATTTTTGGCGAACAAAATCAGGTCTAGAGGTTGATTTTGTCGTTTATGGTGACCTCGGCTTTTACGCAATTGAAGTTAAAAACACCCGATCCATATCCCCCCAAGATTTGCGGGGTTTAAAAGAATTTAAGAAAGATTATCCTGAAAGTCAATGTGTTCTTCTTTATCGCGGACGTGAAAAATTAATGAAGTACGATATCTTATGCTATCCCGTAGAGGATTTTTTACGTGCACTGATTCCTAATCGAGGTTTAATAGCGTCATTTATAGATCAATCGACTTGATCCTGAAATGGCAACAATACTAACCCTGTGGTATACTTGCGCAATGAGTCACGCAATGGATACCGACCGTACCAAACACATGCACTACCATATTGATATTCAACATGCCGATCACAAGATGGCAACCCCGATTTCTGATGATCTCTTGCGCCACTGGGCGATAACGGCTCTCACCCCCTATCGAGAAACTGCCGAGCTCACCTTGCGTCTGGTTGATGTCGATGAAATGACTCACTTGAACCACACTTACCGGAAACAACCTAAACAAACCAACGTACTCGCTTTTCCAGCAACGCATCCCAAAGAATTGATGCTTGACTACCCTTTACTGGGTGACGTCATCCTCTGTCCTGCCGTATTACAAGCAGAAAGCGTGTCCTTAAAAACACCCCTAAACGCTCATTGGGCCCATATTGTGATTCATGGCGTACTTCATTTATTAGGCTACGATCATCTTCAAGAGGAAGAAGCCCATATCATGCAAACGATTGAACAAACATTGCTCATAAAACTTGGTTTTGAGATGATCCTATGAAAACAAAACCCTTGCCCAAACAGACTTTGTCTTGGTTTGATCGTTTCAAACAACGATTTCAAAAAGAACCCCAAACGAAAGAAGAACTCATTGATATGCTTCGGGACGCACAACGTCGTGCGTTGATTGATGCAGAAACATTGGCCATGATCGAAGGCGGAATTTTGTTTTCTCAAATGAAAGTACGTGACATCATGCTTCCGAAACAACAAATGACCTGCATCGAGCAAGAAGCAAACTTAACAGAAGTGATTGCCGTAGTCACACAATCAGGGCACTCGCGTTTTCCAGTCACCGATCCCAAAGGAGAGGTGGTTGGTATATTGCATGCCAAAGATCTCTTACGCTTTCAGGTGCTTGAAAACACGATCTATGATTTACTCGATATTGTTCGTCAAGCTACGTTTGTCCCAGAAAGCAAACGCCTTGATTTATTGCTCAGTGAGTTTCGATCCAATCGAAATCACATGGCCATGGTTGTAGATGAATATGGCGCCGTATCAGGCTTTGTGACCTTAGAAGATATCATTGAACAGATCATTGGAGACATTGAAGATGAATTTGATATCGATGAAGAAGCCTATATCAAGTCCCATGGCGATGCGCATTATATCGTCAAAGCCCACACCCCCATTGATGAATTCAATGAACAACTACACGCGCATTTCAGTGATGAATCCTATGACACCATGGGGGGCATTGTGATAACTAACTTTGGCTATCTCCCAAAACGAGGTGAGCGCATTCTCATTGATCAGTTTGAATTTAAAATCATCAACGCTGATGCGAGACACATCAAATTGTTAGAATGCATCGATTTACGATCCCCTGCTATCACACAGGACTCACCATGAACCCGCACGTCTTATTTATAGATCCTGATGAGACTCATACAGCCTTAGTCGTGCCTTATCTTATCCAAGAAGGGTTTCAAGTCACCGTAGCCCATGATGGTGAAGAAGGCATGAAAAAAGCCACCCATCAATCCTTCGATGCCATTCTGCTGGAAATCACTTTGCCGACCCTAAGCGGCTTTGAAGTGTTACAAGAGATTCGGAAGCATCATGATTTCCCAGTACTTTTT
>CAMBHM010000112.1 GCA_945867185.1 Legionella genomosp. 1 | reverse complement strand
GCACCAGCACCAGCACCAGCACCAGCACAACCACAACCACCACCACCACCACCAGCACCACCAACTGCCGTAGCCGCGCTCGTGGTCGTTGCAAGACCATCGGATCGAGAGGCGTATGTTTCAGAGAATATCGCCTGGGCTATTGCAGTAATCGGATCTAAGGAACGACTGATATCCGGCAGAGGCCTTTCTGGACGCATCGTTTCGACATAACCCGCAGTGAGCTCACGTTGCGCCTGCACCGCTGAGGGGATAATTTGTCGTGCGAATAACGGCTCATTTAAGAAACGGACATACTCTCCAACATAGAGTGCCGCATTGGGATTTTTTTCAAAGTAATATTGGTATTCTTTAGGACTCAACTGACGTCCTAAAATATTACTCAATGTTGTTCGGGTTAATGGTAAATTTTCATCAAGGGCATCTAAATCAAATGGACTGAAAGAGGCGGCCAAATGATTTAATAACCACAGACCACGAGAGAAAGGAAAGGCAGCCCCTTGTTTCCTTGAAACTTCTTCTTTTTCATCGGCGTAGTCATCAATCTCAGCGACGTACTTTGTTCCTTCAGCCTGATCAACGGCTTTCATCCACGCTGTGTCGGCATCATTGTTTGTGCAACTTATTAAAGTCAAACAGTGATTTTCTGGATTTTTACGTTCTATAATTTGTTTCACAATCGCTGGCCCGCCCTCATCAGGTGTCCCATCATTAAAGAAATAATGGCTCCATCGACCTGGTTGCTCAAAGCCAGTTTGTAATGCTCTCAAAACAGGCGTACTGCCCAAACGAAGCGAATTAAAATGCTCACGAATTTTTTTATGTGCATCAGCCTCAAATTCCTCAGGTGTTTTTCCGGAACGGTCTAAAACCAGAACGCGTCTGTCATTTAAAAAACGCAGTTGCATATAGGCTACTGGAATATACGCAAGGAACCCAATCATGGTATGTAAGCGATCTTCCGCTTCTTGCAAGCGGGTCATCTTTTCCCCCGCACGTGGCTCACGTTTAAGCAGGGCTCTAATGACCGTTTTCATGGGCTCATTGGCGTCAGCTGCATCAACGTCAGTTGGATTAGACATCGAGCCACTGTCATCTATAAGAAAATCTAATTTGAAGTCAGGTAACATCAACAGTTTATTAACCATACCCAAAGGAACCTCAAATTGCTCGAATTTTCTACCAAGCTCCTCTAGGATCACCCCCCCTTCTAAGGCCGTTCTTGATTTATACTGTCTCAGTAACTCATCATCCTGGAGCATCTCAACCGCAGCAGCGGTGCTTTCTGCCATCGGTACGGCTACGCCTGTTGCTGCTGATTGTACTTCTGAGGCTGCCATCACATCGTCAAGAGAAGACACTATGGCTAAGGCGGGGGAAGCAGGGACGCTGGCTTTTCCCGGCGCTACATAGGCGGGGTTTCTCTGCATAACCCCATTCACGGTAATGTATTTCTGTGGCATGTTTGGCTCCTTATTTGTTTTTATTGGCTAATAGATACCCTAACTTTTTGTAAAGCGATAGCCAAGACGCAGCTAAACGTAGCACAGTTGAATTTCTTTTTCTAGGCATATTGGCTTACGAAAGCGCATAAAAATTTTTAGGTTAAAATGATGCGTAGCCAATCACGAGTGAGGAGCCTCTCGTGATTGTTGTATTAGACGATAAAACAAGCCTGTTTTAGTGATAGTCATGATCCCATTCCATGGTTACTTGCTGCAGTTTTTATACCTAATTCTAGGGAGAAAATCAAATGTTATCGGTTCCCTAAGGCTCTCTTAATGATCAACAGTTACTATGATCTCTCGTATTCCATGGGGGCACGACATGTCCAATATAAAAATAGAAGCGCCTTGGTTTAAGGAAGGCGGTGTAAGGTGCGATCTGTCTGATCATCAACCTATTGTGATAGAAGCAGCGCAACTCAAGGTTATTTCTTATAATTTGCAGTTGATGCATGCCATTATTCCTAATCCGAGTGGGATTAATAAATCACAAGAGTATATTGAACATCAGATCACAGCGGTTGTGGATTATTTTGATAGTCATCAAGCGGATGTGTGTTGTGTCCAAGAATTATTTGATAAAGCCGCAGACAAATACTTCACTCAAAAAATGTTGGAACGAGGATATGCAGCAAGTGATCGGCTTGGGGCGGACTGGCTTGCATTTTTTAATGGTGGAGTGAAGGTTTTTATCAAGCAACCTTATACCGATTTGACAGAAACCCCGCATATTTATCAGAGTAAAATAGATTATTTGATTGGGGCGGATGCGTGGGCCAATAAAGGAGCGATGCAACTTAGTTTTACAAAAAACGGTAAAAAACATCACGTTTTTAATACCCATTTGCAAGCATATTATCCTGAGTGGGATCGCATGCATTATGTGGAAATCACACTTGAGCAATGTGTTGAACTGAAAAAAATCATTGAGCAGCAGGTGGCAGATGGCGTGATTGGTCCTGATGATGAGGTGTTATTGTGTGGTGATTTTAATATTCCCAAACCACATGAAGGTGAAGAGGCGACCTTAGCCTATCAAAAAATGGTGCGTATATTGGGCCCACGGTTTGATTTGTTAGGGTACGAGCGGCCTGGTGAGGGCCAAATACAATACACCCGTGATCACTCTAATACCCATAATCTTCATGAAGCAAGTCGGCCTGATAATAATGTCAATTTAGATTTAGGTATTTTGGTGTTCCCTAAAGAAGTTCCGCAGGCGCTTTCAGATCTTTCAAAAATATATTGTGCTCTGCAAGAAGATATTACTTTTTTTGTAAGGAAGCAGGCGACTATTTTGTCTTTTTGGTTATTATTAGAAGAGCCAACCAAGGAATTGACGGCGTTTAATGCTGCCTTTAAAGCGTTAATGGATAAAGAGGATGAGCTCAGAGGACGTGGTCAGGATCCTTTAGTGGATGATTCTTGGAAAAGTGATTGGCGTGCTTTGGAGAACAGTTTAAAGGACGCGAACAGTAAAAAGATGATCCTTAAGAAAGTGATCATGGATTCATATCGAATTTTGACTTCAAAAACGTCACTGATTGCACTCAGTACGTCGTTGTTTTTATTATTACCGCCTGGGTCGCAGGTGGTGATTGGTTTCTTTGTTGGTATTATTTATCTTGGCGTTTTGCTGGCACGAGCCATCAGTCAATCTAATGTTTCAATAAAAAACTGTCTTTCAGCGTTATTTACTAGCAGGTCCAATCAGGAAGACAGTGCATTGAGTTCTATGACGTTGCAAGTGGTCTAACCCCCCTTCCCCTTCAGCTTTCACGAAATGAACCGATAGTATTTATATCAGACATATCCGGGGAAGCAAATGAGCAGGATGGCAAAATTCAATATTGGGGATTTGGTGGTGCACAAACGTCAAGGGTATCGTGCCGTAGTGGTTGATGTTGATCCGCTTTTTCAGGCTTCCGGGCGCTACAATCCCCAAGCATGTAAACGCAGTTTTGCAACGCGTCATCCGTGGTATCGCTTGTTGGTGGACGAAAGCAGTCAAGTTACTTATGTGGAAGAATCATTACTGGCTTTTGACATGAATCGACAAGCCATTGATAACCCCAAGGTAGAAGGATATTTGGTCAAAACAGCGGGTACTTATCGTGGTCTTTCTCGAGGGCATTAATGCCGCGTTAAGAGAACTAGCAGTCCTACCACGCCAATCAATATCAATGCCAATAGGCCCATGCTTGAAAGACTTTTGGACAAGTTTTCACGACTGAATTGTTGTGGTTGTCCTTTGATGTGTCGATACAATACCCAGATTATCAATCCTGCACCGATGAGCCCCAGTATTTGATAGAAGCTGTCCATTACTCTCTCCTAAATGCGTCTGAATATAATTGTTTTAAAGTGGCCCCATGGCTGAGTAAAGCGTCTTTCGTGTGATAGACCATCTCTAAAGGGCCATTGATGACGATTTGCCAGTCTCGCAGATCTTGTCTGTGTTTTGTTAATAAATAGGTGACCAGTGTATCTTGGCTCTTTTCAGAAACGAGGGGGTAGTAAGTAAAATGAGGGACGTGTGATTGCCAATGTAATACCGCCTCTTCTAAATATAAGTCGCTTTGAGATCGAGCACCCCAGAATAAGTGGACAGGGCGTGTATCATTGTGCACCAGCAATTGTTCAATCATGGCTTTGATGGGTGCGAACCCCGTGCCTCCTGCGACAAATAAGAGGGGTTTATGGGGGCTCAGTGCGCTTAAGACACAGTCTCCAAAGGGAGCTTGTAACGTTACCATGCCTGTTTTCTGAATATCAGCAAGCAAGCGCTCTGTATGGGCGTTATCTTGTCCATGACGAATATGTAGCTCATAACGATGCGATCCCAACGGAGCGTTGGCTATAGAGTAGCTTAAGAGATCATCGTGGGAGTGGATTTGTAGATATTGACCTGCTTCATACGCGAAATAATAGGTAGGTTCTAATATCAGTTGCACGATCGTATTGGTTAATGGGGTGATGCTGATAACGCGTGCTTGGGTTTGTTGAGTGCTCATGGCGTAAGCCCCAATAAGGACCAATAGGCATCGACTCGAGTGATGACATCAGGATCCATGGTGATGGCTCGCCCCCATTCACGTTGGGTTTCCCCTGGCCATTTGTGAGTGGCATCTAATCCCATCTTAGAGCCTAAACCGGAAATGGGGGAAGCAAAGTCGAGATAATCGATAGGGGTGTTATCCACCAAAACGGTGTCTCGGGTGGGATCCATGCGGGTGGTCATTGCCCATACGACATCAGGCCAATGACGGGCATTGATGTCTTCGTCACATACAATGACAAATTTGGTGTACATGAACTGTCTTAAAAAAGACCAGACAGCCATCATGATGCGTTTGGCATGACCTGGATATTGCTTTTGAATGGTGACGATGGCCAACCGATAAGAACATCCCTCTGGGGGCAAATAAAAATCAACGATTTCTGGAAATTGCTTTTGTAATAAGGGAATAAACACCTCATTCAAGGCAAGCCCTAAAATGGCAGGTTCATCGGGAGGACGGCCTGTGTAAGTACTGTGATAGATAGGATTGGTACGATGCGTGAGTCGCTCGACGGTGAAGACAGGGAAGGACTGTACTTCGTTGTAGTAGCCGGTATGATCGCCAAAGGGCCCCTCAGGGGCTTCAACACCAGGTTGTAAATAACCTTCTAGGATGATTTCCGCTCGTGCTGGGACATGTAAATCTGATCCAATGCAACGTGTCAGCTGTGTGCGTTGGCCTCTTAGAAGACCTGCAAAGGCATATTCTGATAAAGAATCCGGAATGGGCGTGACTGCGGCTAGCA
>CAMBHM010000111.1 GCA_945867185.1 Legionella genomosp. 1 | reverse complement strand
CAAAGAGGCTTATTCTGTGCAATAGTAACCATGATCTGTGTGTTTACTAAGGGATTGTATGACTTCTTTCACCATCGGTGTATTTGACTCTGGCATGGGCGGCCTCACGGTGCTTCGTGCCTTGCGACAACGGTTGCCGGCCGAATCTTTTCTTTATTTAGGCGATACAGCACGGTTGCCTTATGGCACCAAAAGCCCTGATACCGTGAAGCAATATGCCGTGCAAATGGCGCGTTTACTGGTGGAGCGGCATATTAAAGCCTTGGTGATCGCTTGTAATACAGCGACTACGGCAGCATTGCCCCATCTACAGGCTCTTTTGCCGGAGATCCCGGTATTGGGGGTGGTGGCGCCTGGGGCAAAAGCAGCTGTAGCTGCAACCCGAAATGATCGCATTGTGGTGTTGGCAACGGAAACAACGATTGCAGCGAACGCCTATCAGCATTTTATTTTGACAGAACGTCCCCAAGCCCAAATTCATGCACGGGCTTGTAGTGTGTTGGTGGCGTTGGCAGAAGAGGGGATGGTGGACAATGCCATTGCCAAAGCGGCGCTGCTTCATTATCTTTCAGAGTTGACAGACGAAGACACCGTGCTGTTAGGATGCACGCATTTTCCTGTTTTTAAACCCTTGCTGACCACGCTCTTGCCGAAAGGGGTGCGTGTGGTGGATTCTGCCGATGCCACAGCGGAGGCCTTGGAGCAACTGTTGCGCGAGAAACATCTGTTGGTTGGATCTACGGCTCACGCTGGTACCACGCATTATTTGGTCACCGATTCGGTCAGTCGGTTTCACCGCGTGGGGGAGTTGTTTTTAGGGGAGCCTTTTTCAGAAGGAGAGGTGGAATTGGTGGATGCTAGCACTCCAACAATCTTGGTAGCTCGCTGATCATATAAAGTGGAATAGACAAAATTCTATTTTCCAACGATAAGGGAGCCTGCGAAATACGAATGCCAACCGGGCAATCATGCTCTTTCAAATACTGTATTAATGAACGCATTTTACCGACAACTCCTGATTTAACTTCAATAGGATAAATAGATTGTCCATGCGTAAAAATGTAATCGACTTCTGCGCGTGCTGGTAAATCTCGCGCCCAAAAATAGAGCTTCGCATCTTCATAAGGCTCTGCATAAGCAAGAAGTTCTTGCCCAACAAATTGCTCTGTTAGTGCACCTTGATTAATTAACATAATATCATCTTGTAATAACAATTGTGCATCGAGTCTGTTAGCTCGTTTTACTAAACCAACGTCAATAAAATTTAGCTTAAATTTTTTCTCATTCAAGGTTGCATCAAGTGGCAATCCATGCGCCGCAGTTGAGCGTACACGCTGTAAAATGGCTGCGTCTTCTAGCGCAGAAAGGGCTTGTTTTAAATCTACAGAACGCAATTCAGGATCAATTTTATTATATTTAATTTGTTGACCAATCATTTTCGGTATCATCGAAAAACATTTTTTTAAGTGCGATACGGGCGCTATTTTTTCATAATGCCCAAAATCTTTTTCATAAGTCTCTAATATGTCGGACTGAATCATTTGTACACGCTGTATATCATTATCTTCCTGATAAATAGAAAGAACTTCGGGCATACCGCCAAGCAAGGCATAAAGATGAATTTGTTTTAATAAATGCTTGTGAATGGCTTCAGAAACGGGCTTGTCTAATGTAGCGGTGGCAATACTCTCTAATGCTTGTGGGTTATACGCTTGTAAAAATTCTGTAAAAGATAAGGGATATAAATAAAGCGATGACACACGCCCAACGGGCATACGAAAATTCGCATTTTTTAATACAAGCTCTAGCAATGAGCCCGCACCAATCACATGCAACTCCGGCATGTTTTCTTTGAAATATCGCAATGATTGAATCGCTTGCGGACAATCTTGAATTTCATCTAAAAATAATAACGTTTTTCCTGGAATAATGGGCTTATCTTGCATGACTTTCAAAGCAGTACAAATAGGCTTTGGATCCAGGTTTTGAAAACAATCTTTAAATTCAGGCGAGAGTTCAAAGTTAATTTTAATGACATGCTCAAAATGATTTATTGCAAAAGCCTCTATCAAAAAAGATTTACCCACTTGGCGCGCGCCTCGCACAAGCAAAGGTTTACGAGAAGACTGGGACTTCCACTTGATCAAACTTTGCTCTAACTTACGTAATAATGGCATAAAAATCCCTTTTTAAATAATTTAGGTATAATTTTAACATAAAAATGTAATAATTAGATGTAATTACTACAAAATGGTGTAAGGCCAGTAAGAAAACAATGAATTGGACAGATAGCTTCAAACAGCGCTTATTGTTTGGTACAAGCCAAGCCATTTTATTGGGTAAGTGCCTCACATAAGGCCAGTATTGTTTTTTTATCATGCGAGGTCAAAGCCAGGGTTGCTTTCCCAAGAGCTGTGTATAGATCTTTTTGATGAGGATCTTCAAACGCTGTCAGATGATTTCGGATGGTTGCCAGATCGCCTCGTTGAATAGGACCCGTCAGCGCGTGCGCTGGGGATTGGGTTTGTTCTAGATTCAAGAGGGTACCTCTCATGAGATCCACGATGATCTTCATCGCCATGTCGCTGCCTACCCCCGCCCTCGTCAAGCAAGATAGGGCCTGGTGTGATAGGGTTACAAGGTAATTCGAGGCAAAAACCCCGGCTGCATGATATAAAGATTTCTTATCTGCCTCGATGGGGAAGGTGACAGCGCCCAAGGCTTGAAATAAGGGGGCGATCAAGTTGATGGCGTCGAGATCGCCTTCATAGGCGCAAAAAGTGCCTGGAAACGCAGTGACGCTGAGGGTGGGATCGGCGAAACTTCGCATGGGATGAATGCTTGCAACAAGACAGCCGAGTGCTTTCATGGGCCATAATACATCAGATGTTAAAGAGCCACTACAGTGTACGACAACAGAGCCCGGTAAGAGGTGTGGGTTCTTTTGAAGCCTAAGACACGTATCCACAAGGGCATCATCTGGCGTGGTGATGAGGATCAGATTGGCTGGAGGTAGCGAGGCAATATCGGCGAATGCACAGCCATCACCTATCCATTGAACGCTCTTCTCTGCACTGTCGATACTTCGGTTGACAACACCGAGAATCGTTGCGAGTTGATGGTTGACTAGCAAACGCCCGAGCGTTTTTCCCAGATTGCCCGCCCCAATCATCGTTACAGTAATACGCCTCATTTTTTCCGTGGACGCTGCCACCCCACAATGGTTTTTTGGATGGAGCTGGTGAGTGTTAATGCGTCCGGAGGCACATCTTTGCGGATGGTGCTGCCAGCTCCAATGGTCGCATTTTTACCGATGGTGACTGGGGCCACTAATTGGGTGTCTGAGCCAATGAAAACCCCATCTTCTATGGTGGTTTGGTGCTTGTTGGCGCCATCGTAATTGCAGGTGATGGTGCCTGCGCCAATATTCACGTCTTTGCCAATGGTCACATCGCCTAGATAACTGAGATGGCTGGCTTTGCTGTTGGTCTCCATCACGGCATTTTTCGTTTCCACAAAATTGCCAATTTTACAGCCTGCAGCAAGCTGGGTACCGGATCTAAGACGCGCAAAGGGACCAATGTGACAGTCGGCGCCAAGATGCACCTGATCCAGCACGCTGTGGGCATAAATGTCGCAATTTGCACCCAGTGTCACGTGACTGAGGCTACAATGTGGCCCAATGATGCACCCATCTCCCAACACCACATCGCCGGTGAACACCGCGTTGATATCAATAAAGACATCTTTGCCGCACGTTAAGGTCCCGCGTACATCAATGCGGGAGGCATCGGCCAAGGTCACCCCAGATAACATCAGTTGCGTGGCAATGCGTTGTTGTAGGGTACGTTCTACTTGATGGAGTTGTAAGCGATCATTGATGCCTTGAATGTCCATTGGATCATCGACATGAAAGGATTCAATGGGGATGGCATCGCGCACTGCCATGTCGATTACATCCGTTAAATAATATTCCCCTTGAGCATTGTTTTTATCAAGTTGAGGCAACCAACGTTGCATCAGGGCTGCAGGGGCACAACAAATGCCACTATAGATTTCATGAATTGCGCGTTGTGCAGGGGTTGCGTCTTTTTCTTCGACAATGGACTCAATGCGGTGTTGAGTATTGCGTATAATACGACCGAGCCCGCTTGGATTAGGGACTGTGGCTAACAATAATACCAAATCGGCATGCTGTCGAACGTGATCCACCATGCTGTGTAGCGTATCAAGACGAACAAGGGGTACATCCGCATATAAGATCAAAACAAGACTGTCTTTGGGAATGTGGGGCATTGTTTGTAATACCGCATGCCCTGTGCCTTGCTGGGCTTCTTGAAATACCCAGTGCACGGGCAAAGTAGGTAGGGCGTCTTGAACATGGGACGCACCATGGCCTACGACGACATGAATGGTGTGGGGCTGTAATCCAAGGGCTGTGTTGACCACCCGTTCAAGCATGGGTTGCCCCCCAATGGGGTGGAGTACTTTTGGGCAGAGAGACTGCATGCGTTTTCCAAGACCTGCTGCAAGTATCACCACATGTAATGACATCACCGACTCCTTAGCTCAACTCTCCACACAATGCTTGTGCCATGTGTGTTTTAATGTCGTCGATATTGCTATATTTGCTCAGTAAATACAACAGTTTGCAGTGTGTGGCTTCTGGTGTCATATCATGCCCACTGATAAGGCCAGCTTGTTGTAGGGTATGGCCGGTGGCATAGTGGCTCATGTCGACACGCCCTTGTGGGCATTGGCTACAGTTGACAATCACAACGCCTCTTTCGCACGCCTCGGTCAGCAGTTGTAAAAATCGTGGATCATGATTGGGCGCGTTCCCTGCACCATAGGTTTCAAACACCAAGCCGTGCAAAGGTTGTTGAAGTAACAAGGCAAGCATGTCGGTTGTAAAGCCTGGGAATAAGCGACAGTTTGCAATAAAATGAGGGCGCAAGGGTTGGAGTCGGAATGGGTGTTTATTGGGTTTTAGCAGGAGATGGTGGTGGAGCTCAATGGAAATCCCAATGGTGGCTAAATGTGGGAAATTCGGCGAATCAAAGGCATTAAAATGTTCGGCACTGATTTTTTGAGCACGATTGCCACGAAGGAGATGTTGGTTAAAGTAAATACAAACTTCGTTGATGGGTTGGTGTGCACATAACCACAGCGAGGTGACGATATTGTCCACAGCATCATTGCGTACTTCGGATAAAGGAATTTGTGATCCTGTTAAGATCACCGGTTTATGAAGATTTTCTAACATAAAGGACAGGGCAGAAGCGGTGTACGCCATGGTGTCTGTCCCATGAAAAATCACAAAACCATCAAAATGTTCATAC
>CAMBHM010000110.1 GCA_945867185.1 Legionella genomosp. 1 | reverse complement strand
CTGACGATGAGGCCTAGTAAGATTCCTGCAAGAAGATTGGATAGCACAATCGCAATAATGGTCGCAATAAATGGGATAAACCGATCCATCCCTTGTTGGTAAATTTTCAAATAAATGGTTGGCTTGGTCAGTTTATAGCCTGTATAGATTAGAATGATTGCCAAAGAAGACAGCGGAATTTTATTTAAGGTTTGAGGGGTCAGACATACAGCGAATAAGATAAATAAACCATGGAGTATGGTTGAGAATTTGGTTTTCGAGCCAGTTTGGATGTTGACAGACGTTCTGACTATCACAGATGTGATTGGAATGCCACCAACAAGTCCAGCTAATAGGTTACCAAATCCTTGTGCAAGCAGCTCTTTGTTTTTCGAAGAAGAGCGTCGTTTCTTATCGAGTTTTTCACTCGCTTTAATATTGAGTAACGTTTCTAGGGAAGCCACAGTGGCAAGAAGTGCCCCATAAAACCAAACGGTTGGGTTAGACCAAGCGGACCAAGTAGGGGTATTTAATTGAGCAAAAAAATCAGAAACACTGTCATGTCTCGGGATATTCACCAATTGAGGTGTATTTTGGACGAGATACGAATCGGTCAGAACGAACAACTCGTTAAGCAAGATAGCAGTCATCACGACGACAATAGGACCAGGCACGATTTTAAGCCATTTGATGGTTGTTTTGTCGAAATAAATCAGGATGCCTAAGGAAATAACCGAAATGAGCATGGCACCGCTATTGATATGGTAGGAAAGGTCTTGAAGAGGCTGAAGACTCAATCCTTCATCCATGTCTAAGAGATGTGATTTTAATTCGGTTAGGTTAGAGGATAAGGTAAAGGCAAAGGGTAATTGTTTAATGATCAATAATATTCCAATTGCACAAAGAAGCCCCTGGATCACATTGGAGGGGACATAATCAGCGATGAAACCTGCCCGAAAACTACCAATGATAACTTGAAACACACCAGCTAGGGTCAGAGCCAGTAGAAAAGTATTGAAGTCACCCAGTTGCGCAATAGCGCTTAGTACGACGGCGGCCATACCGGCTGCGGGTCCACTGACACTAACAGGGGATCCACTGATGATTCCTACTATGATGCCACCGATGATTCCGCTCAATATCCCAGAAAAAAGAGGCGCACCGGAGGCAAGAGCCGTTCCAAGACAAAGCGGAATAGCAACCAAGAACACGACGATGGCTGAAATGAAGTCAAATTTAAAGCCACGGTGTTGGTAGATTTTTAGTTTACGATATTGCGTTTGGAAGTAGGATGTCGTTGGATTCATGATATAGGCTCCCGTTCTAGTTGATTCTCGAGGTCTCTAAATGACCATAACGATTGGTCCATCAATTGACTGGGTTTGATATTTTGAAGCGCATGTAACAGATTGCTTGGAATTTTTGGGTTTTCTAAAGCGAGCTCATCTAGCAATCGTCCGATGCGTTTTCGAGCCAAGTTATCCTGTGATCCACAGAGGGTACAGGGGATGATGGGATATTGCTGTTCTTCTGCATAGGTAATGATGTCGCGTTCTTGTACGTAGCACAATGGCCGAATCACGATGTGCTTTTTATTGTCACTCAGTAACTTAGGCGGCATTGATCGAATGTCTCCGGTGTAGAGCATCGACATCATCACGGTTCGAATCAGATCATCGCGATGATGTCCTAAAGCAATTTTGGTATACCCCTGCTCTTCAGCATATCGATAGATAATGCCACGACGCAACCTTGAACACAACGAGCAATACGTGCTCCCTTCAGGTATTTTTTCTTTGACGATGCTGTAAGTGTCTCGATGGAGGATCTCAAAGGGGATCTGTCGTTCAGTCAGCCAAGTTCGAAGACGGCTATCGTCCCAACCGGGTTGTGCTTGATCAAGGGTGAAAGCAAAGATCTCAAATTTATCATGCGAGCGACGTCGTAGGGTATGCAGTAAGGTCAACAAAGTGAAGGAATCTTTACCTCCAGACAAACAGACCATGACGCGATCACCTGCTTGAATGAGATTAAAATCGGCGATGGCTTTGCCGGTGTAGTGTAGTAATTTTTTTTCAATAGTGGATGGATCGTGACTCATGCGTAACCCTTGGTTATGATTGGGAAGAGTGGGGTGGGCGTCCATTCACACGGGTTGTTTCAAGCCAAGCGTTCACTTCTTCCAAGTCGTGAACATTCAAAGTGCCTGCTAAATATTTTAAGTTTAAAATGGCATTGATCAATCCGTATTGATCTTTTGCGAGTTCTTCTTGTGATTCAAACAGTCGTTGCTGAGCATTGACCACATCTACCATGGTGCGTGTGCCCGCCTGAAACTGGGCGTCGGTGCTGTTTAAGGAGTTCGTCCGTGAAAGGATGGTTTGTCGATCTGCTTTGACTTTGCTGATCCCATCGATGATGGTATTAAACGAGATGCGACTGTTGACCAAGACATCCCGATAGGTTTGTTCTACTTGTTCGCTAGAGGTCTGAAAATTATATTGTGCTTGTCGGGTATTGGCTTCTACCAAACCGCCTTGAAACACAGGAAAATTCAGCGCGAGGGCCACATTTGAGACCATTTGATTAGAAGGCACAAAAAAATTGCTGCCAACGATGGAATTGGTGTTATGTGTTTGGGTGCTGTTGCCTTGTAGTGCCAAGGTAGGCCAACCAGAGGCAGCTTGGGCTTTGATGTTTTCACGTGCTGCCTCTAAATTGTATTTTGCCGCAAACAAATTATAGTTTTGCTTTAAGCCGGTGGCTATCCACTCATCCACGTTGTTAGGTTCAGGCTTAATGAGGGGCAGGGTGCTGTTTTTGAGGGGCGCTAAAGAGTCATAAACATGATTGGTGAGTTTTCGTAAGTTCTCACTGCGGTTGATCTGATTGTTTTTTGCAGAAATGACTTCAGCAATGGATTGATCATAGCCAGCTTTGGCTTCGTAGACGGAGGTAATGGGCTCAAGACCGACATTAAATCGCTGCTCCGCTTGCTCTAGTTGTCGCTTGTTGGCGCGTTTTTTAGCTTCTGAAAAATTCAGCGTATCACGTGCAAGGAGTGCCTCAAAATAAGCTTGAGCCGTTCGAAGAATGAGACTTTGGGCTGCACTATTGAATGTCGCATGGGCTGCTTTCACAGAGGCTCTGGCTTGCTGAACTTGTGCCCAAATTTGATAATTAAAAATGGCTTGAGAGGCTCGAAAAACCCAGATGTTGGAGTTATACGTTTGTTGTCCATTCACGCCAAGTGGGCCACCGGCATCCACATTTAAGACGTTCCGACCGGCTTGAGCTCCCACCGTAACTTGCGGCAGCAAGCCAGAAATGGCCTGTGGTATGGCTTGGGTATTAGACATAAAGGTACTGTAAGCGGCTTTGAAAGTGGGATCGTTTTGCAGCGATTGGTGGTAGATCTCTATGAGATCAGCGGCAAGACAAGGAGATCCGAAGCCAAGCGCGCAGTATAAAAACCAATGCTGTAGTCTCATGTCTTGTTTCCTAGAACACAAAATCTGTGGGTTCTCGATGGCTGATTAAGGGGGGCAATGAGGTCTCGAATAGTTCTTTACTATGCCAAAAACCAAAGTGGTCCAGTTGATGAAGCACACCTTTCATAATGGGGTAGGTGCCAACGAGCGCAAACAATCGCCCACCTGGGAGCACTTGTAATCGATGTGTTTCGGTGAGTTCAGGTAAGGCACCCGTGAACACCACGACATCATAGGGGGCTTTGTCGACCCATCCTAATGCAGCATTGCCGGTGATGAGATCTACATTGAGGCATTGGTGCTTCGCTAAGGTCAGTTGTGCGTTTGTGGTCAAATCGGCAAAGCAATCGACACTGAGGACTTGTTTACAAAGACGACTCAACAAAGCCGTAAAAAATCCGGAACCAGTCCCGACTTCAAGCACTGTTTCTGTGCCATTGAGCATTAAAGCTTGTAAGACGGTTGCCTCTTCCAGAGGAGTCATCATGACTTGTTGATGAGGGAGTACAATGCGTGTGTCAGAGTAAGCAAAGGCCTTGAATGCAGCAGGTACGAACTCCTCACGGGGGATTTCATCAAACAAGGAGAGAATGGCTTCTTGAAGAACGCCCCCTGTTCGCAATTGTTGTTTGATCATATTGGTACGTGATGTTTGATAGGACATGAAACTCGCTCGTAGATAAGATCTTTGCAATGACTCGCATTCAGAGTAGATAAGTCGTTACGATCCAATTTTAAATTGTATCGAGAGTCTATCAAAAATTGCAAAAAGGTGCAGCTATTTCTCTGGAAGATCAGTGACGTCTAAAGAGAAAGGCTTGTCCTATCTAAATCTCATTGACCTTTGCCCCGATCTACTAGGTTTGGTATCATCTGTCTTTTTGGCAAGTCATCTTGCTAGGAGCATGACATGCATCGTCGCTTTACTGAATTTTTGCAACAAAAATTGGCAGAGGTGAAGGCACAAGGGTTGTATAAACCAGAGCGGGTGATTACAAGCCAGCAGCAGGCTTGTGTTCGGGTGAATGATAAGTCGGTTATTAATCTTTGTGCGAATAATTATTTGGGGCTTGCTAATCATCCTCAGCTAATCGAAGCGGGACAGCAGGCACTGAAAACGTATGGATATGGAATGGCGTCCGTACGATTTATTTGCGGCACGCAAGCCCCACATAAAGTACTTGAAAGGAAGATCAGTCGTTTTTTAGGAATGGAAGATACTATTTTATATTCTTCCTGTTTCGATGCGAATGGCGGATTGTTTGAAACATTATTGGGTTCTGAAGACGCCATCATTAGCGATGCGCTGAATCATGCCAGTATCATTGATGGCATCCGTCTTTGTCGAGCCGAACGATTTCGTTATGCCAATAATGACATGGATGACTTAGAGCTACAATTGAAAGCAACGACCAATGCCCGATTTCGATTGATTGCTACGGATGGCGTATTTTCTATGGATGGCACGTTGGCCAACTTGCCGGCCATTTGCGATTTGGCCGACCAATATGATGCGATGGTGATGGTGGATGATTCGCATGCGGTGGGATTTATGGGTCCCACTGGCCGTGGAACGCCTGAGCATTTTGGAGTGGCCTCACGCATTGATATTCTAACAGGCACTTTAGGTAAAGCGTTAGGCGGGGCATCTGGGGGTTATACAGCAGGGACTGCCACGGTGGTTGATTGGTTGCGCCAACGGTCACGGCCTTATTTGTTTTCAAATACCTTGGCCCCGGTGATTGCTGAAACCTCGATTGCTGTCTTGGAATTGCTTCAACAAAACCCAGATCTTGTGACGAAGCTAAAACAAAACACCACCTATTTTCGAGCAGGCTTAACGCGATTGGGGTTTACCCTCATTCCAGGGGAACATCCAATTATCCCAGTGATGTTAGGGGATGCAGCCTT
>CAMBHM010000109.1 GCA_945867185.1 Legionella genomosp. 1 | reverse complement strand
AAAAAGTATCGTCCACATGGGTCACCCAATCCCGCATGGCCGCATTCAGAGCATCTTTCAATGTCTGAGAACCTGCTTGCACAGGCACCACGGTTGCCCCTAACAGTTTCATACGATATACATTCATAGCCTGACGGGCAATGTCTTGTACACCCATATAGACCACACATTCAAGATCCAGTTTGGCAGCCACAGTCGCTGCCGCAACACCGTGCTGCCCTGCGCCAGTTTCTGCAATGATTCTCTTCTTCCCCATGCGAAGGGCCAACAACCCTTGCCCAATGGCACTGTTGATTTTGTGTGCACCCGTGTGATTCAAATCCTCTCGTTTCAAATAAATAGCGGCTCCACCCACCCAATCAGACAGACGGGTTGCGTGATATAAAGGTGTCGCTCGACCGACATAGTCTTGCAGCAACAGAGCAAAATCACTCAGAAAATCAGAATCTGTTCGATACTGTTCATACGCTGCCTCGAGTGCTTGTAAAGCGGCCATCAACGTATCCGCTACAAAACGGCCCCCATACGGCCCAAAGTGCCCGAGTACATCTGGATCTAGTTGCTTTGTCATCTCAACGCCTCCATAAACCGCTGCATTCGCTCTCGATCCTTTATCCCGGGGGAGCGTTCAACCCCACTACATAGATCCAGCGCATAAGGCGCACAAACACCTATGGCTGCCTGCACAGTATGCTCATTGATGCCCCCAGCAAGAATAAGGGGCTTAGACAAGGCCTTTGGCACTATCTGCCAATCAAAGGCAGTACCCGTCCCACCATTAGGGCTATCTAATAAGACAGCTGACGCATTGGGATGCCCATCCACCCCTTGCTGAATGATTTCAGAAGACGTTGCTGCAACAGCCTTGATATAAGGCCTATGAAATTGCTCGCAAAATGAGGCCGTTTCCTCACCATGAAATTGAAGATATTGAATAGAGACCGCGGTCATCACTTGAGTGACCCACAGTGGATCTGGATTAACAAACACCGCCACACACTCTACGAAGGGAGGCAGATGCGCAACCAATGCCTTGGCTTGTTCAATGGAGACACACCGCGCACTTTTTTGATAGAAAACCAATCCTATTGCATCCACGCCGAAGGCGACTGCGTCAGCCACATCCTGCCTTTGTGTCATGCCACAAAATTTAACGCGCGTTCGAAACGCGCTCATGATTCACCCAACAAAAATAGCGGGCCAGGGGCAACTTTAGTCACAGAAAACAAAGCGGGGTACTCCACGCCCACCAAATATAATCCATACGGCGGTGCCGTTTCAGCGCCTAATTTTCTATCCCTTGCCAACAAGATCTCTTCCACCCAAGCGGGTGGTTTTCGTCCTTGCCCGACCAGTCCCAATACGCCCACCATGTTTCTGACCATGTGATGTAAAAACGCATTGGCCGTGATATCAATGATGATAAAATCTCCCATTCGAGTCACGTCCAAACGATGCACGTTCCGCATAGGGGTCTTCGACTGACATTCTAAGGCGCGAAAGGAAGTAAAATCATGCTCGCCCAATAGATACGTTGCCGCTTGCTGCATCAAGCGATGATCTAAAGGACGGTATTGCCACGTCACCTGCCCTCGAAACAGGGCCGGTCGTATAGAAGCGTTATAAATCACATACCGATAACGCCTGGATAATGCTGAATAACGCGCATGAAATTCATCCGGCATGTCTCGGCCCCAAGTCACCCGCACATCCTTCGGTAAAAAGGTATTCGCACCATGAATCCACGATCGAATCGTACGCTCGGCGGTACAATCCATATGGATCATCTGGTTCGTAGCATGCACGCCCGTATCGGTTCTACCTGCGCAAACGACACCCACCTCATGGTCCGCCACTCGACTGAGCGCAAGCTCCAGTGTTTGTTGCACCGTGCGCAGCGCTGGCTGTGATTGAAACCCATGAAATTGACTGCCATCGTATTCAACCCGCAAGGCAATACGCATTCAAGTTTCCTGACAAAAAAAGGTCAATGTATTATACATTCGATGTTTTGTCTATCTATTGTAGAGCGCCTTTTTACTTCGTATAATTCTGCAAGCAGGGTACTGTTCGATATCAAGCCCTGACCTGTCGTCGTACTAAGAAAACTGGGTCGATTGCTACTCAACAAGGAGGTTCTGACTATGTCTCTGCCGCACTTATTTTTTTCAAATCTATTTCCAAAAATACTAAGTTTAAGTCTTCTTGTCGGACTCTCCTGTCAAGCCACCGCTCATCACCCTGTTTTTTCCGAATCAACCCTCTTTGCTGTAAATCCATCCGTGAATGCTCAAATCAATAATGGGAATGGCACCCTTGGTGAAACCGAATTCGCGTTTTATTCGGAAGCAAATTGCGCTGGCACCTATAGTGGGATTGGTCTCTCAGGGCCTGTTTTTTTTAATTATACTTCTGGAAATAGATATTGGGGCACCTTTGATTTTTTTTATCCTGATATAAATACTGTCCCATACCCATCAATACAGCTCATAATATACGATACATCCATCCCTCGGAAATCGGCTACAAGCCCTTGTTTAACGGCAACCTGCACCAGCAACACCGCATGCAGTTTTTCACCGTATCGAATCACTTTAACCTTTTCTTAGGACAAGATCATGTGTAGTAAACCTTATACACCAGCAGTTTTTATAATAAAAGACCCACAAGCCGTCGTAAAACAACGGCCAAGCCTTCACAAAAAACCATACCACGCCCCCCTTCTGCTAACACTTAACAGCCCGATTGAAACCGGCGGAACGACCAACCAACCAGAAAACACCAATGGTGTATGGCAGAACGCCCTGTCATAAGAATCACTCGAGCTTGTCCCAGATCTCTGTAAAAAAATACTAAGACTATGCTATGCTGATACTATCTTCCAATAGGGAATACCCCCATGCGTGCATTCAGTCAAACCATTTTTATATTCTGTTTATTATTTGTCCTATTTGCCACGACAGCCTACCCGGCTTGTCAGGACTGCTGTAGCCACATGGGTGGCATTCAATACTGCGATTCTTCTGCGGGGCGCTTTGTCTGCAAAAACGGATATTATTCCGCCTGTTATTGTACTCGACATGCTGTGATGGATTTACAAAGAGTCCAGGGCTGTTGCCTGTGGCAAGGAGGCGTTCTCACCATCGATGAAGTCGGTCTTGTGATTTGCAACAATGGGGGCGTTTCAGAAATATGTACCCGTCAAACACCCGAAGAATCCGTGGCCATTTGGTAGCGCTCACCCAAACACAAGGCAATGAACACCAAAAAGAAATAACCTGTTCCCGAGTAAAACAAAAACGAATCCGAGAGATTCCCTAACATGAACGGGATAATGATGCCAATCGCAATGACTCGCATCGCATGCAATTGGATCCCAGCCCTCAATAAGCAACCAAATAATACCAGCAATGCCAATACGCCCACTGCGCCTGATTCAACCGCCATCAACCAATATTCACTGTGTGGTTCAAAGGATTGTCTTGCTGCAGGGGACTCTTTTTCCCAAGCAGGGAAGGGATTCTCTGTTTTAAAAAAATACGTATAACTGCCGGTCCCATTTCCAAACCAAGGATGCCGCTCCCAAAGCTGTTTCGCATAAGCATGAAATTGTAATCGGTACCCAATACGGGTATTTTTCTGCCCTTGTTGAAACTGCCAAACACTCGCGACTCCTTTTTTTACCTCTGTTTGCATGACCGTGCTTTGATAAAAAACAGCCCCCAATAATACCGAAGCCATCATCAAGGATAAGAAGGCTTTTCTCCAAGGCAATACCTGGAAAAGTAGCAATCCGATTAAACAAGCATAAATAACATACCCCGTGCATCCTGTTCCTATAAAAAGAACTTGGTAACTGAAAGTGATACATAAAGCCACATAGAACCCGCGAAGCAACCCTTGTGAGCGCAGTGCCAAGACAATCGCGATATACGCTGCGAAAGAGATCATGAACCCCGTCATGATATGATTCATAAACACTTGCCCAGGATCTGCCGTGTGATATCTGATCCATCCGGCAGCTTTTAGAAAAGAAAGGCCACACGTGATCCCCATGGCTGCCAAGAATGCATTCAGCCCCCAGGTTCTCGCCCGCGGATCACAAAACCCTACTACCAAAAAAGGCAAAAAGAGCAATTTCGTATATTTTTTTAGAACAAGACCCGCGTCATGTCCACTAGCAGGGCCAACCGCGCAAGAAAAAAGCACGACAGCGAATAAAGCGCCTGCGGCTTGGCACCATGGCTCTTTAAAAAGGAGCAGCAAGCGCTCACGGAAAACCGGCGTCAAGGCAACCAATCCTACAATCAATGCCATCACTATCCCTCGAAGCGTCGAACTCAAGGGCAGAACGAAGAGTGCCGCTGCGAACACCATCCATGATCCATTAAGCACTGTTTTTATCTCTATCGATTGCACGGCCAAGCCCATTGCCTCACTCCTCGTCTCTTGTGTGCATACAATCGCCATACCCTTGCTTCATTCCCCGATAAAACGATCCTTCTGCTTGGAGAACGGCCAACAGTAACCCTGCTTTCCCATCCAAAAACCCTCGTTGCAACACATAACACCGGCAAAACATCCAGCACGTACTCAGCAGCGTTTTTATAAAACCAAACGATCTCCCTTCTTGAATACGACTACGCGCACTGTATGAAGAATATCGATTCATTTTATAAAGCGCATGACTGAGATCTTGAAAGGAATGATGTTGTATGGGGACCTGCAGTTGACCGACTCGTGCACCTGATGGCAACGTGATTTTCTCATGGACAAGATCTTCAGAATAAGCCGCGCCTGCCCTTTGAAATAATCGAATATGCCGGGATGGGCTTGCAGAATAGCGTAACTGTTTGCCATAAAACCACATCTGAATAGGGATCCGATACGCATCGTTGGTTTGAAGGGTCATCGCCCGAATCAGTGCCGCCTTCAAGGCTGCATCGACGACCTCATCAGCATCCAGATTTAACACCCATTCATGCGTTGCATAAGCCAATGCGCGTTGTTTTTGTATCCCATATCCTTGCCAGGCTTCTGTTGCAGTTGCATACACATGCGGCGTGAATTCAGTAGCGATAGCGATCGTATTATCCGTACTGCCCGAATCAAGCACGATGATTTCATCCGCCCAGATCACGGATTCCAAACATCGTCTGATATTGAATCCTTCATTTTTAGCAATAATAACAACACTCAACATAACCTTAAAACACCCCTTCTCGATGATCATGGTTATCAAAAGACAGTTTTCCGTCTTTCGTATCCAGCCTCACATGCCCCCCATGCGCTAATTTACCGAATAAGAGCTCCTCAGCCAACGGTTTTTTAATCTGCTCTTGAATCAACCGCGCCATCGGGCGTGCACCCATTGTTTTATCGTACCCGTGCTCAATCAACCATTCGCGAGCCGATTTTTCAACCACGAACGTGACG
>CAMBHM010000108.1 GCA_945867185.1 Legionella genomosp. 1 | reverse complement strand
AAGCCCTTTACTTCACGAGTGGAGAGCAAGGGGGAATCAGCATTGATCGCCTCAACAATAAGATCCAACATGAATACGCACTCACCGTTCAGGATACGTTTCCGCAGTCTATCAATCATCGTGCCTATTTTATAGAAGGCGCCATTGCGGCTTGTCAGGCTTATACGAAACGCTTAGCCCCAACGCGAGCCCTCTCACACCAATGGGAGCTTGGTTTGGTGGCGAGTGTTGCCGGCATCACCTTGGTGTGGATGGGCGCCAATCACTTCAGCTCGAGTCGGCTGTTGGATCACGCCACCAAAGAACTCATGACTTATGAGATCCTGTCTCATCAGCAAAATGCAGCCTCAGCACTCGTTCATTTAACCAAAGCCTCCACCACGCTTGCAAAGCTCTCCACCAATACCCATTCGCTCCCTATTCTCCACCGTTTAAAAAACACTTTGGATACAGAAACACACCGGCATTTAGAGGGAGATTTTCTACCTACAGTCCTGTCTGAGATTGAACAAGTGATTGTTGACTCCAGACAGCCCCAAACCACGCGATATGATGCATTGAAAGTGTATTTAATGCTCGGAGATGCCACTCGGTTCTCGCAAGAAACTGTTTTAAACTGGTTCCAACTACATTGGCAAACAGCGGAAAACGGTCCTTCTCAGGAAAAAATAACATTATTAAAACACGTCATCCGTCATCCATTTCAACCGATTGCCATCAATCGACAAATCGTGAGTGATGTTCGAAATTATCTCAATGCATTGCCGTTAAATTATTTATATTATGCGTTGGCCAAACGCACGTTTTCAACAGACACACAACCCATCGCCATCGAAGGGTTTGATCTTGCTAATAAAACGGTCCCCTTCTATGTCACCAAAGCAGGGTTTCAACCCACCCTTGATAAACTACCTGACATCAGCTTCCAACTACAAACGGATAACTGGGTGCTTGCCCGTCAAGATCTCAATACATTGCCTCAATTACTTCAAAAAGCCTATTGTGATGAGTATGTCAGTTGGTGGCAAAATTTCATGCGCCGATCTCTACCCACGCATGTCAAAACGTATACACAAGCAAAACAGCTCACAAAAGCACTTCAACAAACCAACGCGCTCAGCACACTCGTTGCCCTCATCCAACACCATACCAGCCCCGACATCGGGAGACCTGCCGTCCTTTTCAATCAAGCCATTGCCAGTCAATTCACTGAACTAAGCTTAATGAGTCATACCACCCTTCGTGAGGTGCGCTTAACGCTGAAAGAACTTGAGCAATTTCTAGCAACGCTCTCGGTCGTACAAGATCAAGGCCGAACTGCTTTTAACGTGGTCAAGTCACGCTTTGAAGGGGACACCCTCTCCAATCCCTTGAGTGCCCTCTATACAGAAACAAAACAATTACCAGAACCTGTATCAACCTGGACTAAACAAATTGCAGATGACACCTGGTTTATTCTCATCAATGACAGCAGAAATCATATTAATCAGCAATGGCAACAAGTGGTGATCCAAGAGTATCAATACACCATTGCAAAACGTTATCCGCTGGATGCCTCACAAACCCAAGAGGTAGCGCTCGCTGATTTCGATCGATTCTTTTCCAGACATGGCGTACTCAACACGTTCGTTGATCACTATTTAAAACCTTTTTTAGACATGTCTGAAGCACAATGGCAATTAAAAGAAGTGAATCATTATGTCTTGCCTATTTCAACCGACATGGTCAATGAGTTGATCCGTGCGAATGTGATCACCACCATGTTTTTTTCAGAACAAGCCGATACCAGCGCCATTGATTTTAGTCTACAAAAATTAAATTTAGATCCAATTGTCGCAAGTCTCCAACTCGTGATTGGCAATACCCAACTCCAAGACACCCAAGACAGTGACTCGCAAACACAGTTTCACTGGCCACAGCCCAATGCAAGATTGACTTTAAAATCTCTTGAAGGAAAACAATACGAACTCGAAGAAAATGGTCCCTGGGCTTTCTTTAAAATGTTGCAAAAAGTGAACGTGTTGGTCGATGAGCAAGACAGCGCAACCTTACAAATTCTTTTTGAGATCAATGGAAATTCTGGTCGTTATAGTTTGAAAACCCAAAATCAAATCAATCCCTTCACTCCAGGAATTTTAAATGGATTTACTTTGAGCGACACGGTTGCTTAGGAAACAGGAAGACTTTTACATTGAGGGTTCACTGAATAAGCAGCTAATATTTCATTGATCAAGCGTTCAACCACACCCATTTTCCCCTCCTCTTCAATCAAGCCACCCTCTGTCTTCAACACATTCAAACGTTCAGAAATTTCCTTCGATACTGTCCCGTTTGGAAATAAGGTTGCAAGAAAACGCCTCGCCTCAGCAGGACCCAAATGCCGATACAATTGGTTACGGACCGTTGCATCTTCCGCAGTTGTACTGAATGCCCATAATTCAATAGGCCCCAGCGTTAACGTTAATAACTGTACACTGATCCCCGTTTTGGTAGCAAATTGCGCCAAAAATGTCGCCCCACCTTCACGTGGCCCATGCACACGGGTTCGTAGAGCTGTTTTTGCGGTCTCTGACAAACCAAAAATTTTCGTAGTTCTATCTATCGCTTGCGAAGGCCCTGCATCCATAATATAAATAGAGGTTGCAAAATCAATCATCACGGGATCAAAATCGTCCACCGATTGAGACAATAAGGCAATCTGAACCTTCCATTTTCGACCCTCACGCATGTCGATGATCACTTGTTCGCGAACAGCACGAGATTTAGAAGTCCGATGAAATTCATCATACACAATGCGTTTGGGATCTTCTTTAATTTCAGCTATGCGCTCTTTGTGATAGGCCTGGTATTGCATCGGCACATTATTCATACTTTCATCGGTTAAATAATAATGGCGTGCCAGTACATAGCGGGCAAGCATATACATAACAGAAGTTTGTCGATCCGCTGCATCGCCTCCACTTTTTGCGACCTCATCCAAATCCAAGGACACCACGCGCGCGTCACCAATATCAAAGGCGGTCACTCGCGATAAAATAGGATATTCTCGGACCGAGCCTGAAATCATTCTAGAAAACGAGTTGATCAATGACTCCCCTGTTGGGGCCGTCACTTTCTCATAGAGATCTTCAATAGAAGCCGTACGACAAATGGAGGCAGCGTCTGCCAACAAAGGCATTGCATACCGTTGTGCCAACATGGCCTCATGGCCAAAGCCTGCTGAATATAACGAATCTGTCACTTCCCACCAAGTGGATTTTGAATCGCGTACGAACCCTATTTCCTCTAAAATGCTATCAATAAGTTCTTCGACTCCTGGCGAATAGGGTGTCGGATTGAATTCATCCGCAAACCCCCTATACAACTCATCTACCACCATCCCTGTCAGATCAGACATCCCATCATAAGGTTTATCCGCTCCCAGGGGTGTTGTCAGTAGCGTGAGAAAATTGACTAAAAAGGAGCGTTCAAGCGCTGTTGGATAGCGGCATCCCAATTGGGTATCGAAGGGATTGATTGAGTACTCAGGTGTCATCCGTAACCGATGGTATGCGACTAGATATCGCTGTTCAGAAGGCAAGGCTTCCTGCAATAAGGAGATAAGGCCACTGCTTGATGGGCCAATATCAATGATTGCAATACGTGGTAAGCGACCCAGTCCTGCTGATAAACAAAGTGCCAAATTCAATGCGTTCGACAACACCGACTTTCCTGATCCAGGGCGGGCATATACGAGATCAATCCAGGTGGTTTGCTGCGTTGATCCAGGTTGAAACGGCCAAGGCTTCCCATCTGGCGATCGAAACAACAACGCACCCGTTTGCCAAGGAGACGCCGGGCGTGTGATGGGTAACATTTCCATGACTTCTGAAAGAGGCGCTACGGTAGCAACTGCAGGGCTTACTGTCGTGGTCGCAAGCATACTGGCTGCAAACCCTGCAAAAGGATCGCCACACATCTCAGACACATCGGTAGAACCCCAGCCTTGCATCGCTTTGACCAGCTCAGAACTGCGTCGACGCAATTGCGACATATCCCCGTCTAACGCCCAGGTCGTCGCCACCACCCGAAGGCGAACAAGCACCTCATCTGTATTGATGCTTAGATATTTCAATAAATTCACCGAATCACTGATCAAGCGATTTTGGGCTGAAGAAAAGCTCAAAATCGAAGACAATAACCCTTTCAATTTGACCGTCGCCAATCCTTCACTTTCCAACAAAAAAGAGATCCGCCAAGGAATGTGCGTGGGTAAAATCCGAGTAAAAAGACTCATAAACGGTCTGATCTCTTTAGGAAATAAATCGATATAGACAGACGAGTAGATCTTGTTCCCTACACGAATCGTTCGTCTATCTATGGTTTCTGCATCCCGGGGTATCACTTGTTTTGCAAGCGAAGGCCACAACAAATCAGAGGCATCTCCTGCGAATTGGTTGATTTCCCGCACAGGCAGTTTATCTCCTGGCAAACTGGCGCGCCAATCATCCGCGGTAAAATCGGAGTCCGCGGTCATACGAATGGCATGCACCGCTTCATGGGCATTCAATAATTTAGCAAGCACATTCAAGCTGTCTAAATCATGCACGATGGAGCGCACATAGGCACTGTGCGTGTCGCGCAATTCTGGCACAGCTGCAAAAATAGTTTGTGCATTTTTAAAAGCAGGTGCTTTTTTATCCTTGATCATTTTTAATTTGGCTTTATTCGATATTTTTAATTGATCAGGACTTAAATTAAACGGTCGTGTCATCAGCACAAAATACACCCGTTCCTGAGCACAATATTGCGCCAAGAAATCCACCCGTTCATTGAATAAATCGTTCAGATCCAATTTCAACCGGTGTTCAGTCTGCTCCGCCGGGGCGTAAATATCACGAATCAACTTTTTAATGTTTTGTTTGTCATGGCTAAAATAGACTTGTAACACATGCCCAGGTCGCGCCATAGCGCCCTGAAAGGCATTGGTTAAGCCTTCCACCAACCGTTCAAATTCATCCGTACCTGCAAGTGCTGTGACGCCTTCAATTTCAAGCACAGACAACAATGTCCCATCATGATTGATAAGAACGGTTGGACTGTCTGCGGTCTCAAGCTCACAATAGGATTCTGTCGTTTGCTTCAGCGACGTGCTCAACCAAGAAAAAAACGTATCCACGCCTTCAAAAAAAGATTCCGCCCACTGATTCGCCATCCTTTGTCCTCATTGATTCGCAATTTCTTCCAACGCACTGGCCGCCCAACGTTCAATTTGCTTTCTAAATTTCGCCCTAGAGGGCAACAGGCGAACGTTTTGAAACAGTTTCGCTTTGTTTTCTGCCGATACAGGCCCCGCGTCGATCAATAAATGACCAAAAATAGAGGGATCACTGGTCCCTTCTCCGAATTTCTCTTCAACAATTTGTGAGCGGAACTTAAAACTTCGATAGATCGTTTGAG
>CAMBHM010000107.1 GCA_945867185.1 Legionella genomosp. 1 | reverse complement strand
GAAGATGCTTGGACCTTGGTTGACGGCAAGGGATGATCTCTTGATGATCAGTCAAACCACGCATCACTGCGACTTATGCGCAAAACCAGATCATACTATTTTCCATGAAGAACAGCGAAGTCGTCAACCCTCTGTTTTTACGGTATTACGTCACCTTCTGGCTTTCTTCAAATCAACGGACGAAGCGTATCTTGGGTTATACGGTGCCTTTGGCTATGATTTGATCTTTCAATTTGAAGCGGTGCGCGCACGATTTGAGAGGCAGGATAATCAGCGAGAGTTGGTGTTGTATCTTCCGGATGAAATGGTGGTTATCAATCACCGAAAAGAAGAGGCGTTTATCAGGCAGTATGAGTTTGAACAGGGTGAGTATTCCACTCGCGGACTACCTAGGGATGGGGCGGTGAGGCCGTATCATTCGGTGAAAGTGCCGGAGAAACCAGGCGATCATGTGCCGGGAGAGTTTGCAGCTCTGGTTGAAACAGCCAAGGAACGATTTGCGTGTGGTGATTTGTTTGAAGTGGTTCCCAGTCAAACGTTTTATCGAGCCTGCCGAGAGCGTCCTTCTCAGTTATTTCGACGTATGCGTGAGTGCAATCCCGCTCCTTATGGGTTTTTGATCAATCTAGGGGAAGCCGAATACCTCGTTGGGGCTTCGCCTGAAATGTATGTGCGAGTGCAAGGCAAACGGGTAGAAACGTGCCCTATTTCGGGCACCGTTAGGCGCGGTGTAGATGCCATCGAGGATGCGGCCCAGATTCAGACGTTGCTATCTTCTTCTAAAGAAACGTCTGAATTAACGATGTGTACAGATGTGGATAGAAATGACAAATCCAGGGTATGTGTGCCGGGGAGTGTACAAGTCATAGGGCGGCGTCAGATTGAATTATACTCACGCGTGATTCATACCGTTGATCATGTGGAAGGTCAGTTACGGGATGAGTTTGATGCACTGGATGCATTTTTATCGCATATGTGGGTGGTAACTGTCACCGGTGCCCCTAAACTGTGGGCCATGAATTTCATTGAAGCCCATGAAAAATCGCCCAGAAAATGGTATGGCGGGGCGGTGGGCTGGTTGCATTTTAATGGGAACTTGAATACGGGTCTCGTATTACGAACGATGCGCATTGAGCAGGGGATTGCTGAAATCAGGGCAGGGGCAACCTTGTTGTACGATTCAGATCCGATAGCAGAAGAGGAAGAAATTCGATTGAAGGCTTCTGCCTTTCTGGAGCTCTTAGAGCCGCCCGCTCTAAACCAGCCTGAAATCAAAAGTGCGGAAACCGTAGGCTCAGGGCTACGGGTGTTACTGGTTGATCATCAGGACTCGTTTGTTCATACGTTGGCGAATTATTTTCGACAAACCGGGGCCTGCGTCACGACGATTCGAAGTGATCAAGTATTAGTGGAGCTGAAAGCATCTGCTTACGATCTGGTCGTATTATCCCCAGGCCCTGGAAGGCCCATCGATTTCAAAGTGAAAGAGACCATTCAAGCAGTGCTGGAGGTGAACGTGCCTTTGTTTGGAGTTTGTTTAGGGTTGCAAGGGATTGTGGAGTACTTTGGGGGTGAACTTAGGGTGTTAAAGTATCCCATGCATGGGAAAGCATCACTGATTCATGTATTGAGTGAGGCTGATTTGTTTGATGGGTTTGAATCGAGTTTTACCGCTGGACGGTATCATTCTTTGTATGCGCATCGAGAAACACTCCCCTCCTCACTCCTTGTTAGTGCAGAGAGTGAGGAGGGGATCGTGATGGCCGTGTCCCATCGTACCTTGCCCATCATGGCAGTGCAGTTTCATCCTGAAACAATATTATCTTTACCCAACCAGGCAGGGTTACGCATCATCCTCAATGTGATGAAGCGGGTGAAATCGCTGTCCTCTCGAACGCCATCATGAGAGCCCCACGGCTTACCCTATTCAAGACGCGACCCCATGATTCCGAGAGACGCCATCAATTAGTGATGATGCGCCATGGTGGAAATAATCCCTATCATCGGTACCGTAAGACGGCCTTTTTATTTATTGCGCCGCAGGTGCTAGTCACACTTATTTTTTTTATTTGGCCTTCAGTCAGTGCTATTCGTCAGTCTTTGTACGTGGGTGATGCGTTTGGATTGCATGAACGATTTGTTGGGTTTCTTAATTTTATAGCCTTATGGCATGATCAAGCTTATGGCGCTGCGGTCGTAGCGACTTTGATGACGACGATTCCTATCGCAGTCCTGACGTTGGGTTTAGGTCTTGCTCTGGCTGTTCTTGTGTCGGGAAGAAGTAAGAGCCAGTCACTCTACCAATCGTTCTTGTTGTGGCCTTATGCAGTGGCACCCGCAGTTGCAGCCATGCTGTGGCGGCTGTTGTGTCATCCGACATTAGGGTGGGTTACGATAGGGTTGTCTTATGTTGGATATGAATTTAATTATTTGATTCATCCCAAGCAGGCATTATGGATGGTCATTCTGACTGCAAGCTGGCAGCAATTCAGTTACAATTTTTTATTTTATTTTGCAGCCCTTCAACTGATTCCTAGTGCTTTGAAAGAGGCGGCAACGTTGGACGGGGCCTCTACTTGGCGACAATTTTGGGATATCATTTTCCCTTTGTTGTCGTCTACCACTTTTTTTTTATTGATAATGAATGTGATGTATGCATTTTTTGATACCTTTGGCATCATTCATGTCCTTACGCATGGAGGCCCAGGAACCAGTACGACAACTTTGATTTATAAGGTGTATCAAGATGGGTTCGTGGGCATGGATCCCGGTAGCTCTTCTGCGCAATCGGTGATGTTGATGGTGATCGTGATAGGATTAACAATGCTACAGTTTCGCTATCTTGAACATAGGATTCATTATAAATGAAACAGCGATTCTCAGGGCTATTGTCACATATGACGCTGGTGCTCTTCATCGGCATATTGGGCCTGCCTCTCTATCTCGCCGTGGTTGTAGCGAGTCATAGTGGGGCGACCTTGGTGCAGGGCCCACTCCCTTATTGGCCCGGAACACAACTATTGCACAATATGCATACGGTCCTTACAGAAGGCTTGGTGGCCACAGGGGGGCAAGCAACAAATCGGATGTTGCTGAATAGTTTTATCATGGCGCTTTGTATAGCCATTGGAAAAGTCGGATTGGCTTTGTTGTCCGCCTTTTCGCTGGTATACTTTGATTTGCCATTCAAAAAAGGGTGGTTTGCGTTGATTTTTGCCACGATGATGCTGCCAGTTGAGGTTCGGATTGTTCCCACGTTTCAAGTCATTGCATCGTTCGGTTGGTTGAATTCGTATGTAGGCCTGACGCTGCCATTGATGGCTTCTGCAACGGCTACTTTTCTTTTTCAACAGTTTTTTAAAACGGTGCCCAGTGCGTTGGTCGATGCGGCCATTTTAGATGGAGCGGGACCTATACGTTTTTTTATCGATATCTTGCTACCCCTGTCTCGAAATCAAATGGCAGCGATGGGGATTGTTTTATTTGTATATGGTTGGAATCAATATTTATGGCCGTTGGTGATGACGACCGATCCCCATATGGCGACGATGGTGATGGGGGTGCATACCATGGCGGGGGTTTCCGACCAGGTCCCAGCCTGGCATGAGATCATGGCCGTTGTCTTGCTTGCTTTAGCGCCGCCTTGTTTGGTGGTGCTTGTCCTACGACGTTGGTTTATACAGGGGTTTAAGGACTGATGGCTACTGTTCAGATAAAAGGGATCAGCAAGTGGTATGGGACGCATTGCATTTTAAAAGACATTCATTTGCAGATTGAGAAAGGGGAGTTTGTCGCGGTCGTTGGACCTTCAGGTTGTGGAAAATCCACTTTATTACGCTTGGTCTCAGGTCTTGACACGGTCACGAAGGGCCAAATACTAATCAATGATCGGTGTGTGAATACGATGCCTCCCAGTATGAGAGACATGGCGATGGTCTTTCAACACTACGCGCTTTATCCGCATATGACGGTGTTTGATAATATGGCGTATGCATTGAAGATGCGGGGTATGAAAAAAACGCTGATTAAAACCAGGGTGGAAGAGGTCGCCGTGTTGTTGCAATTGTCTGATTATTTAAATAGAAAACCGGTGGGGCTTTCTGGGGGGCAGCGACAACGGGTGGCAATGGGGCGCGCTATCGTACGGAACCCTGCTGTATTTTTATTTGATGAGCCGTTGTCTAATCTTGATCCGCAACTACGTACGACCATGCGCTATGAACTTAAAAAACTGCATCAGCGATTGCGAACCACCTCGCTTTATGTCACGCATGATCAAACCGAAGCGATGACGTTGGCAGATAGGGTGGTGATTTTAAACAAGGGTTTGATAGAACAGGTGGGCACGCCTGTTGAGGTCTATCAAAAGCCCGCTTCGTTATTTGTAGCAGGCTTTATTGGACATTTCCCCATGAATTTTTTACCGGCGAAGTGGGATGTTACACAGGGGGTATTGCAAGTGGGGGAAGGGATCCAGTTACCCTTGCCTTGTTGTGAGCACTCTATGCGGTGTGGAGATGCGGTGATGATTGGGATTCGATCGGAGCATCTTCGGATGAGTCCGGTCCCAGGACACGATAGCTTGTGGGTTCGTCTTATGGGTGTGGATGATTTGGGAGCTGACAAATTGTTTCATGTTCAAACGGAAGTGGGTAGTAGGCCTTTATCCCTTCGCGTCTCATCGGATTGCTCTATTCCTGAGGGCCGATTTGCGGTGGCGCTTGAGCAGTCAGAGGCCCATGTGTTTTCTCAAGAAAGCGGTTTGCGATTAGGAGGATTTTGTGAGTAAAAAAGAGAAGGCAATGCGATTGATGGATGCCCCGATATATCGTTATCGGGATGCGTTTTATATGGCTTTTTACTCAAGCGACCTGTATGTTGACGTCGTGAAACGATGGCGCGGATGTGGAATGAGGTACTTGTTTTGTTTGGTGTCCCTCCTCCTTATTCCGTTGGCAACTCACACAATCATTGATTTTAATCATTATTTTGATACTCAGCTGATTCAACCCATTGAAGCCTTACCGCCATTGTATATTGAAAATGGTCAAGTCAATTTTGATAAACCGATGCCTTATTTGATGAAAAACAAGGCGGGTGCCGTGGTTTCCATTATTGATACGACCGGAAAAATAACGCATATGGATAAAGCCTACCCTGAATTAACGGTATTGGTAACCAAAGATACGCTCTTGTTTCGCGTGCCCTCTTTTTCATTCTTTTTTTTGAACCATTCGGAGCTGGCAGAAAGTAAGATCTTTGAGCAATCCATGCATACAGGGAATAATGAAGTGTTTGTCGGAAAGGATTGGGTCAATTCAAGCCGCGTTCTCCAATTAAAATGGATGCTTGAGCTGATGTTTTATCCGTTGATGGTGGGGTTATTTTCAGGCTTGTTGAGCGCCCTCTTGTTGTTGCTGGCATTTGTTGGTAAATTGTTCTTTTTGATTATATTCCATTACAAGTTGACCTTTAAA
>CAMBHM010000106.1 GCA_945867185.1 Legionella genomosp. 1 | reverse complement strand
TTTAAAAGCAGTTTTAGAATAGCGGGGACCAATTGAATAATCGTTATCTTGTGCTTCAAAATCAAGTCAATGATGCCTTCGGGATCTATATGCGATCCGGCTGGCGCGATAATCAGTGGACTGCCTGTGTATAAGGGGATGAAGATTTCCCAGATAGAGGGGTCAAAGGACAAGGGGGTTTTAAGGAGTATGGTATCTTGTCCAGTGAGATCAAATTCTCGTTGCATCCATAACATATGATTATTCACTGCAAAATGAGAGACCTTGACGCCTTTTGGAACGCCAGTGCTGCCAGAAGTGTAGATCATATAGGCTAAGTCATGTGCTGTAGCTCGAGAGACGAAGTGAGTGGGTTCTGCATTCAGCATGGATGTGATGGCATCCATGTTGATGATTTCACAGCATAATTCACCTGATTTTTGAAGAATGCTCGTTTCAGTTAACATAAAATGAGAGTGACTGTCTTTGAGCATAAAATTAATTCTATCAAGGGGGTAGCTGTCATCTAACGGAATATAGTGACAACCTATTTTTAAGAGTGCCACGATGGAAATGATCATATGCAGACTGGGTTTCATATAGATAGAAACACTGCTTTGAGGGGGAAGATTCAAGCGAGAGAGATAGTTAGCCAACTGATTGGCTTGATGATCTAATTCTAAATAAGTGAGGCTTGTATGATGAAATTTGATGGCCACGGCATGAGGGGTTTGATGTGTTTGTTTTTCCAAAAATGAACAAATACTTGCAGTGGCATCAAAGGGAGAGTGGGCTCCTCGAGCGATGTAGGGTTCAGTTTGTACGGCTTTTTTTTTGTCAGCCATGTTGTTACCCTATTTCGAGAGAAAAAACGGCATACTGTCGATGAAGATGACGTTCAAACGAAGGGGGGAGGCTCTCTTTTACCATGGCAAGGGTATCACAATGAGGGTTACGTACAAAACCAAGGTCACTCATCATCTTGCTCCGTTGGTCATTCCCACCAGGGAGATCCATTAAAATGGGTCCTCTAGAGACCGTTTGTATTAAACGCTTAATAAGGCGATTTGCCTCTTCAAGAGAATCAGCAGTGAGGGGGCCGATTCGAAATCCTTGATGACAGGGGCGAATCACGCCGATACCTCGAGTGCCGGATGTTTCTTCAATGAGGTAAGGGGTGACACCTGGGTAGGTGAAGAGATGCCTCAGGGCCTTTTCACGGGATGCTGAGAAGATTTCTTTATCATACTGGATAAGTTTAGTCGTTTGTTCAGAGGTCATCAAAGTGGGTGTAGACATAGAGGAGGATGGTTGTTTTGGACTAACAGAGAGGCTCCATCTTTGTATATCAAAGGTTGGTTTAAATCCTAGGGCATGATATCGAGGGCATTGTAGCGGCACTGCGTAGAGCATCACCTGCGCATTGGGATAGGCATCGAGTCGTTGGAGTGCTCTGTGCCAAATGGTGGTGCCATAATGCTGATTTTGAAGATCTTTTCGAACAATAAAAGGGCCTATAGTGAAAAAGGTATTGCTGTGTTTAACAAGAGAGATCGCACCGACTGGGTGATTGTTTTCTAAGAATAGAAAATGTCCCTCTGGATCAGTGTGATAATACGCAGCACTATCGTGTAATCCAAGATTCCATCCTTCAGATAGGCACCAATCGTTCACCAGGTTAAAGTCGCCCTTTTTCATCAAACACTGGCGCAAGGTATGACTAGAAGAGTTCATGGTGTTCTTTTTTTATGCTGAGCACGGGGGGTAAGCTTCGCATCAGGGTATAGCATGATGAGGGTCCTCCACTTGCACGGGATCACGTCTGTGCGTAATTTTACCACAACAATCAATAGAAATCCAAGTTCATCGTGATGGGGCAGAGCAGTTATTTAAAACCTTGAGTTATAGCCGTCTTTCCAACTGTTTTAGAGGGGACAAGGCCGGATTCCGCATGGCTGTAATGGGTAGATAGACCGTTTGTTCCAATAAAAATTGTCCGCTTAAAGCGGCATGAGACACCTGATCTGTAAAAGCAATCCAAGTACTGTTTGGCGGGAAATCCATTCGTGTTTTGACGATGTTTTTTTGATAGTGATCATCTAACTTCATGCTGTCATGTAGAGAGAGCATTTGATGATCATAAGCAGACCGTAGCGTTTTTGTCGCTTTGATGAGCTGGAGAAACCGAGCTTTTGTTTGGTTGTAAGGAGGTATTTTTGATGCAAATTGATCAAGCACGGTTGAAAAAGAATCGCCTAAGTGCCAGACGCGGGGCGCGCCATTTGGGTTGATATTAGAGAACACACGTAAAAGTCGTAAGCCATTCACAGGGGTTGCTGAAAAAGCATCGACATGTAATCGAGTGTCATCCTTCCGGGGAGAGGTTTTTCTGCCTTTGATTTCGGCAGGACGATAGCTGGTTCGCCCTACACGCCAGGCGTTGCTGTAGGAAGGAAGATAGGTTGATAAGAGTTGTGTTGAAAATTCTGAAAAACGCTGCATCATCCCCTGCATCATTGGAGCAAGGGCAGGGTTCAAAAGCCCCGAGAGGTGTTGTCGGCGTGGATCAAAGCTGATGTTTTTATGTTTGGGATGAAGAATGGTTTCAGATAATAATACCTGTTCTTCTTCAAGCTTTTCTGGGGCATGATTGGGGCAATAGATAATCTGACCTGCTTCTAAGGCAGTGAGTACTGTCAGAGGATCTATTTGGTTCATGGTATGAACGTCTAAGGTGAAAATTGTATCCATGCTCATTAGTTGTATCGTAGCACTTAACCATGTGCTGATGATAAATGAAAATCACAGTAAAGGTAACACTTTCATTCTGTTTTAAACTTGATTTATATAAGTTCTTATTGTAGTATTTATATACATAATCAAAAAAAGGACGGTACTATGAAACGGACTATCATCGCATTAGGTCTTTTGGGATCAGTCGGCGCATTGACTGGTTGTGGTTTTAATCAAGCAGGATGCACTTCTGGTTGTGGCTATGTAGCAACGACCACAACGTATGTTCCAACTACTCGCTATGTTGCAAACGGATGTTGTTCTGTCAATTGTTGCTCGACCTGTAACCGTTGCGGTGCGGCGTATATGGGTTATGGTGTTGGTTATAACTATGGTTATGGCAATAGTGATGACTATGGTTATAATAATATGGGTTGGTATTGATTTATTGCGCCAGTGATGAATGGGTAGTTGGCGCTCTACGGTGACGTCGTCGCTCGTCGAGGCTTTGTAGTAGAACATAAAAAGCCGGTACAAAGACCACAGCGAGACAAGTGGAAGCCAACATGCCTGAACACACAGCAATACCGATGGAGCGTCTTGCATTTGCACCGGCCCCTGTTGCGAAGACCAAGGGCATAACGCCAAGAATGAAGGCAAACGAGGTCATGAGAATCGGTCGAAAGCGTGTTTTTGCACCTAAAAGGGCTGATTCTATGATCGATTCGTGATGGTTTTCACGGTGTTCACGTGCAACTTCTACAATTAAAATCGCATTCTTAGCAGCCAACGCTATCAAGAGTAAAATGCCAATTTGTGTATACATGTTGTTAGCGAGCCCCAATGCTGTCAATGCCGATACGGTTCCTACCAAGGCAAGCGGTACAGAGAGGAGGATAGAAGCAGGTGTGACCCAATTTTCATATTGACCTGCGAGAATCAAATAGACCAAGACAAGGGATAAGAGAAAAATATAATAACTCATGTTGCCTGCGATTTTTTCTTGATAAGCAGTGCTGGTCCATTCATACCTCATGCCAGCGGGTAGGATCTCTTTAGCCAGGTTTTCTAGTGCTGTGATCGATTGTCCAGAGCTATATCCTGCCCCTGAGATTCCATAAATATTACTGGATGGGTAGAGGTTATATAAAGAAATAATAGAAGGTCCAACGGTTGGACTGAGATCCGTTAAGGTGCCTAAGGGAACCATTTGATTGGACTGATTTCTCACGTAAAAATTGCGTACGTCTTCAATGGTCATTCTAGAATTAGCAGTTGCTTGCACATACACTTGGAAGACTTGACCAAACTTACTAAATAAGTTGACATAGCTCGATCCTAAGTAGGTTTGTAACGCGTCTGTTGCATCGCCAATGGAAACACCCAATGATTCGGCTTTGGTACGGTTCACGGGGGCTGATAGTTCTGGCACGGAGGCTCTAAACGAAGTCATCAATTTCTGTAATTCAGGCGCAGCACTTGCATAATGGATTAGTTTATCTGTCGCATGTTGTAATTTTTGATAATCAAAAGTGCCATCAGTCAGCTCAAGCTGCATTTGAAATCCCCCAGAGGTGCCAAGACCTTGAATAGCGGGAGGAACCATGACCAATACTTTGGCTTCTAAGGTTTGTGCAGCAAGTTCATTGAGCTTGGTATACAGGACAAGTAAGTCGTCTTTTTTTCCGCGCACACTCCAATCTTTAAACATCACATAAAGTACGCCCCCATTGGCAAGGCTTGCGTTGTTGTCTAAAACTGAAATACCATCGATGGCGATGACATTGGCAATGCCCTCTATCTTTGAGATTTTATCACTGAGCGTTGTCAACAGCGCATCGGTTCGACCAAGACTTGCGCCATCGGGTAGTTGCACATTGACGATCAAGTAGCCCTGATCTTCTATGGGAATAAAACCAGTAGGGATACGGCTTAAGCCTAAAATAGCCAAAATAACGATGACGCCGCCAATTAAGCAAACAGGTTTTGAATGATGGACCAGCTTGTCTATCAGTCGAATATAAGCCGATTCTATTGGATAATAGTATGTATCGAAGGTTTTAAAAAGGATGTTTTTTTCTTTTTTAGTATCAACGGGTTTGAGCCATAAGGCACATTGTGTGGGTTTTAAGGTCATCGCGTTTAAGGCAGAAATAAAGGCGGTGGCTGCGATCACAAGAGCAAATTGCGCGTACATGGCACCTGTTAACCCGGGCATGAATCCTGCGGGTACAAAGACTGCCATCAACACCAAGGTGATGCCGATGATGGGACCCATAAGCTCTTTCATCGCAAGGATGGCTGCATTTTTAGGTGTTTTCCCAAGTTCAATGTGTTGTGTGACGCCTTCAACGATCACGATGGCATCGTCGACGACGATACCAATGGCCAAGACCAAGGCGAATAAGGTTAGCAAGTTGATAGAATATCCCAATAATAGCATGGCAAAAAAGGCGCCAATAATGGTGACGGGGACGGTGGTCGTGGGAACGAGTGTCGCGCGATAGTTTTGTAAAAACATCAGGATCACGATCAAGACCAAAATGCCGGCTTCAAAGAGTGTTTTATAGACCTCGTTCACCGAGGCTTTTACGAATATCGTGGTATCAAAAGGGATGGTATAGTGCATCCCCGGTGGAAATTGTTTGGCCATTTTTGAAACACACTTGCGAACTTCATCAGCCACTTGTAGGGCGTTGGCTCCAGGCAATTGGTAAATGCCGATGGCCGCTGCGGGTTTATTATTGAACTTTGCAAGCTGATTGTAATTAGAGGAGCCAAGCTCAACAC
>CAMBHM010000105.1 GCA_945867185.1 Legionella genomosp. 1 | reverse complement strand
GCTTGAAAAAAATCCTTGAATAACCTCGCACGCATCACTCCTTTCCTGAACCGTCCCATTGACATCAGTGCAATAAACAACACCTGTGCCGCTATGAACCCAAATCTCATGCCCCAACTCAATTTCTCGCTTATTACGGGCGGTGACATCACCACTCACTACTCTAACGATAGCTGTACCTTCAGGAAGTGCTTTCACCTCAACAGAGAGTCCCAAGGGAGTCCAACACCACTTGGCAGCATCATCTGGCTCTAATGATAAATATCGCCCGAACGATCGCGCTGCAACCGCTCGCGTTTCTTCGTCTAATTCCGGTGCCCTACACGTGGTCTGATCGACAATGTCATAATAGGGCCGAGTAGCCCCATTTCTCCATACAAAAGCCCTCAACACAGGCGCCCATACTATTTCTTTAGCTAGAAATGAGGCGAGATAAGGGGGGCGCTTTAAAAAATGATTGAGGCTCTGCCAAGAGAGCGTCTTTGGATCAGGCAATAGATCGTAGTAAGTAGCAAAACAGGTTTTTAAAGTTTCAAAACTAGCGTAAATAGGAGACTCTTCGAGCTGCACAAGCGTCCCATCCCGTTCCCGATCAGCTAAGATAGCCATGCCCTCAAGCAATTTCTCTAACGCACAATACAGCGCACAGTTATTTAATAATCCAGATATTTTAGGCATAATACACCCATTAAAATCACTAATAATGATTCATTATTACACAGTTTAACATGGAAGTCTACTTCAGGAGGTATTGATGGACACCATTCACATCGTCGGGCTCAGTATCAAAACAAAAATAGGCGTCCATGCTTGGGAACAGCGCATCATGCAATCTTTACTGATTGATTTATATCTCGCAACCGATCTCAGCGCTTGTACGGACGACATAACTAAAACCATCGATTATGATGCCTTGTCACAACGTGTTACCGCCTTCGTTGAGTCCAAAGCCTTCGCGTTGATAGAAACCGTTGCGAATGAAGTTGCCACCCTTATCAAGCAAGAATTTGCGGTGCCCTCACTGCGCGTGACCGTACACAAACCTCATGCCATTCGACAGGCGAACAGTGTTGGCGTCACAGTTGAGCGTTAGGCATCCATCTTCCGAATCATCCCTACAATATGTTCACTGCGTGCCACAGCGCCTTGCATTTTTACCGCCAAAGGACGAGAAGCAAAAGGCCCCATGCTCACTCGATACCAAGTGCTGTGTTGCTGATTAAAAGCAGTCACATGCACGGAAAATCCTTTTAAAGACAAGGCGGCCTTCAGTTTTTCTGCATCTTGTTGACGTTTAAAAGCTGCCACTTGAACGAGGTAGGCCCCTTTTACAGGCGCGATGGGCACTATAACTGGTTTGGCGGCCACGACAGCTACAAGCGGTGGGGTGGTTTTCAGCTGAGCTGCCAAAGGGGGTGGCACTACAGGGACAACTGCTGACGGGGGCGCCGCAGCTGATCCTTCTTGCAAAGAAGTCACGCGCGACTCCTTCGCAAGAAGAGTATAAAATTCAAATTTAGGCTTCGGAAGATCGGCCCGAGCAACCACCGGAGAGGGTGTTTTTTTTCCTGATGAGGCCCATTGTGCAGAAATCCAAGCACCCAATTGGTTCACATCCAAGACAGAGGATCCCATATACCCTAACAAGAAACTGATGAAAACCAGCAACACCTGTTTTGACGCGCCACCTTGACGACGCACCGACTGCCTTTTTCCATACGCTCTAGCCATCACATACTCTCAGGAGCAGACACACCCAACAAGTGTAACCCATTTTGCAACACGTGACGCACTGCTTTTAACAAACAAACACGCGCGGATCGAAGTTCGTAAGGTTCACAAAGCAACGTCACGGCATTGTAATAACTATGCAGGCTTTGCGCCAATTCTCTTAAATAATAGGCCACCTGATGCGGTTCACACATCTTAGCTGCACTCTCTATCATCTCCGGGTACCGACAAAGCAGCAACACCAACGCTATTTCTTGAGGTTCTACCAATTGATCTGTATGCAACAGTCCTACTGATTCTTCCGCAAGCAGTTGACGCTCCTGCAATTGTTTCAACACACTGCTGATTCTCGCATGCGCATATTGAATATAATAAACCGGATTATCACTCGACTCCGATACCGCAAGATCCAAATCAAAATCCAAGTGCTGCTCTAGTTTTCGCATGACATAAAAAAAGCGTGCCGCATCATTGCCTACTTCTTCTCGGAGCTCTCTTAAGGTCACAAACGATCCACTACGCGTTGACATTTGTACGCGCGTGCCTGCCCGATACAGAATGGCAAATTGAACCAACAACACCGTCAACGCATCATCATCATGGCCTAATGCTCTCACCGCTGACTTCAACCGCGTCACATACCCATGGTGATCGGCACCAAACGTATCAATGACCCACTCAAACCCTCGGTCGTATTTATTCCAATGGTAAGCCACATCCGCTGCAAAATAAGTACCTTGCCCATTTGCTCGCACCAAGACACGGTCTTTTTCATCGCCAAACGCAGTTGAACGAAACCAAAGCGCGCCCTCTAGCTCATACGTATGACCAGCCGCCTTCAACGCTGCAATGCCTTTCTCAATGGCGCCATCGAGTAGCAATGATCGTTCACTGAACCAATCGTCATACGTCACACCGAACTCAGCCAAATCTGCTTTGATGCCACTCAACACCGTATCCAAGGCCTGTTTATGAATACTCGCAAAGAGCGTTTCGCCTAACAAACACTTCGCTTTAGCAATGAGGGCATCTATATAAAGTTCTTTGTCTCCCCCAAGAGGCTCGTCTGCAGGCAACGCATCGCTCACCACTGACCAGGTGTGTAAAGCCTGTTGGCCTATGGTTTGCAACACCTGACCGGCGATGGTTTGCACATACTCCCCACGATACCCATTGGCCGGAAAAACAATGGCTTCACCCGCAAGTTCCAAGTACCTCAACCAGACGCTGGCTGCCAAAATATCCATTTGCCGACCAGCATCATTTACATAGTACTCGCGGGTCACCTGATACCCTGCGGTAGTTAACAAATTGGCCAACGTTGCGCCGAATGCTGCACTTCGACCATGTCCCACATGCAAAGGACCGGTGGGATTCGCTGATACATACTCTAACAACACCCGTTGACCGCCTCCCATGGTACTAGAACCAAATCGCGTGCCTTCTGACAAGATCGTTTCAATGATGCGAGTACGTTCGGTTTGTTTAGTAAAAAAATTAATAAACCCAGGACCTGCAATGACGATTTTTTCAACCGCAGAATGCGCAGGTATCGCCTGAACCAGCAATTCTGCAAGCGCACGAGGAGATTGCTTGGCTGACTTGGCCAATACAAGCGCTAGATTCGTCGCATAGTCGCCATGATCTTGATCTTTTGTGCGCAGCACACTGATTTCTATCGTCAACTCTTTGGATATCACCCCAGATTGCTTCAGGGTATCCAGTGCTTGCTCTGTCAGCTGTAACAGGACTGTCTTCATCATCAAATAACCACTCACCAAAAAGCAGCTATTATGCCTGAAATTAACGTCTTGCTCTAGCGTTGACTTTGATACAGCACAACCGTATATTTTATTTTTTGATCACACCTGGCAAGGATGAGCCCTTCAAAAACACACTCCCTCCTTTTCATGAGCTTGTTCGCGCTTCTTGTGATGCTGGCCTGGATGATACAGTCTCACTTGCTACTCAATTGGGATGTGAGTTGGGACTTACTTGTCTCCGAACGATTGCTCAACGGTGGCACCTATTCCCATGATTTTTTCGACTTAAATCCCCCTTTGATTTTCTATGTCTATGCCCCTGCTGTCTTCCTTTCACACGCCTTATCCATCGAGGTCAATCTTGTTTTTCGACTGTATCTATTTATATTGGCTTTGTTCTCTATCCGCTTATGTCATGCCTTTATTCGCCCTCTCTTTATAAAAGAACATACCTTTTTCTCTCACGCCTTATTGCTCAGTCTTGTCATCCTCTTTCTCCTACTGCCTGGATTGGATTTTGGTGAACGAGAACATTTTCTGGTGATATTTACTTTTCCATACCTACTCATGATCTCTTATCGATTAGAAGATAACCCTATCCATTACTGGGTTGCAATGAGCGTCGGTGTATTTGCTTTTCTCGGCTTCGCACTCAAACCACATTTTTTTATCCCCTGTATCCTCGTTGAACTGTTCATGATGCGCTATACGAAAAACAAACAGCACTGGGCACGTCCTGAAGTCTTCACCTTGCTCATCCTTCTCACAGCCTATAGCCTACTCGTTATTCTCCACTATCCCGATTACCTCTCCAAAGTGATTCCCCTCAGTCAGGCGTTCTATTACGCAGGATTTCGAGAACCCTGGCAGGACTTACTCTACAATCCGCTCATGTTATTTTGTGGCCTAGCAGGGCTCCTCTACGTGCTGCACCGCCCACCCTACCCTCCGCTTTACTCAATATTATGCCTCAGTATGGTGGGTTTTCTTGCTGCTTATTTCCTACAACAAACCAGTTGGGGGTATCACGTCTTGCCTGCAGTGAGTGTGGCATTCTTTTTAATATGTATTTTTTTTGGTTTGTTTGTTAAAAAACATGCAGACCAAATCCCTCTGATAAGTTGTACCCTGGCGTTGCTTTTTATAATTCCATCCACGTATATTGAACAACGATACGCAGCCGGTATGCGATATAAAGACGGCCAACAAGCCATCATCCACTTTCTTAAAACCCATGCTACCCACAAGACCGTTTATTTCATCACAGCAAGTCCTCGAGAAGTCTTTCCAGCTGTCACTGAAGCACAGGCGACCTATGCCTCACGCCTATTACATTTGTTTTGGATCCCAGCCGTTGTAAAACATCATCGATCTCCCAAAGAAGAATCTGCTTTTATTCAAATGGTTGCAGATGATCTCAGCGAAGCCAAGCCCAACTACCTATTCATCGATATTAAAACCAATAAATCCTTTTTCTTAACCTATTCCTTTGATTACTTACCCTATTTATTACAAAACAAGCTTTTTCAACAAGCCTTTAAGCCTTATCACTATCTCACGACTATTGAATCCAAAAAGGAGCCCTATCCCATGTACCGATTTGCAGTCTACCGTCGCGCTACATCAAGCCGTATATCATGAACCCATTGCAACCTTTTCGGCTTTCCGTCGTTGCGCCCGCTTACAATGAAGCAGCGGGCATTGAACAACTATTATCAACTTGGCAAGCATTTTTAAACCAACAACCCTATCTATCCGCTTTTGAAATCATCATCTGTAATGATGGTAGCAGTGACAATACGGGCGATATTTTAGAAACACTCAAAACCCGTTACGAAACCATCAAACCCCTGCACCTCAAACACAATCAAGGAGCTGCTGCAGCGCTTGCTACAGCCATTACTCACTCGTCATTTGAATGGATCTTATTAATCGACTCCGATGATCAATATCCCATTGATCAACTATCAACACTCATAACAACAGCAGAGTGCCACCCTGACATCGCAGCAATCATTGGAATC